>CAZHWA010000175.1:0-5441 GCA_964536175.1 uncultured Terricaulis sp.
AGAGCGAGATCTCGGCGGTGGTGGGCGGGGAAGCGCTGCGCACGGCGGCAAAGCGCGCCGGCGAGCGGCGCGACGCGGTGCGTGAGAGCGCACAGCGAGTGGCGAAGGTGGAGCGCGCACGCGTCGGGCTGGTGGCGCCGACGGACATCTATCCCCTCTATGAAAATGCGCTGCGCGCTTCGCTGGGCCAGACGCTGGCTGAGGGACAAGCCGAGAGCGCGGCGATCTGGGCGCGCTTTTCGGACGTAGCGGCGGAGAATCCGAACGCCTGGCTACGCAAGCGCGTGAGCGCGGAAGAGATCGCAACGCCCTCCGCCGACAACCGGCCGATCGCGTTCCCCTACACGAAGCTGATGGTGGCCAATGCTTCGGTCAATCAAGGCGCCGGGTTCATTGTCGCCAGCCTCGCGAAGGCGCGCACGCTGGGCGTGGCGGAGGATCGGCTCGTCTATGTCGGCTACGGCGCAGCCGCGCGAGAGCCGAGCGATGTGCTGCGGCGCGAGAGCTATACGCGCTCTATTGCGCTGGAGACGTCGCTGCGCAAGGCGCTGGCGTTCAATGGATTGGATGCCGGCGATCTCGATTTCGTCGAACTCTATTCCTGCTTTCCGTGCATTCCGAAGCTGGCCAGCCGTGCGATCGGGTGGCCGCTGGACCGGCCGATGTCCGTCGTGGGCGGACTGACGTTCGGCGGCGGGCCGGTCGGGAATTACATGAGCCATGCCGTGGCGGCGATGACAGAGACGCTGCGGCGCGAGGGCCGGCGCGCACTGCTGTTCGGCAATGGCGGCTTTGCCAACACCAACCATTGCGTCGTGCTGTCGCGCGAGCCGATCGAGCGCGACGCGCCGTCGTTCGATGTGCAGGCCGAGGCGGATGCGCAGCGTGGGCCCGCGCCGGAGCTGATCGCGTCGTACGCGGGGCCGGCGACGATTGAGACGTACACGGTGTTCTACACGCGCGACGGCGCGCCGCGGGATGGCGTCGTAATCGCGTTGACACCGCACGGCGAGCGGTTCCTCGCACGTGTCGATGGCGATGACAGCAACACCGTCGCGCAACTCACATCCGGCGCGCATGAGCCGGTTGGCATAGCTGGCATGTCACGGCTTGGCAGCGACAATCTCAATCGCTGGCGATTCATTTAGGCGCGAACAAGAGCCGGCGAGGGCGCCGGCGCTCCATATTAAGCCACCTGCCCCGACAAGCGCTTCCGCGCACGCTCTTCGCCGATCAACGGAAACAGCGCCGCCATTTCAGGCCCATGGTCGAGCCCGGTCAGCGCCTGGCGCAACGGCATGAACAGCGCTTTGCCTTTGGCGCCGGTCTTCTCTTTCACGGCGTTGGCGAACGCGCTCCAACTCGTCGCATCGTAGGCGCCGCTTGGCAGCACTTCGAGCGCAGCGGCGGCGAAGGCCTTGTCGGAGATAAAGGGTTCGATGGGGCCCTCGACGATGTGCGCCCATTGGCGCGCTTCCGGCAGCAGCGCGATGTTGGCGCGGATCGCGGTCCAGAACGCTTCGCCCTTGTCGGCTTCGAGCGTGGCGAGGCGATCTCTCACGGCGGCGTAGTCGAGCTGGTGCAGCACGGCGGCGTTCACGCGCTTCAGTTCTTCCGGATCGAACCGCGCCGGCGCGCGGCCGATCTTTTCGAAGGCAAATTCGTCCGCGAGCTGATTCAGGCTCGTGCGCGCCTCCACCGGATCGGACGTGCCGATCTTGGCGAGATGCGAGAGCACCGCCATCGGCTCATAGCCTTCGGCGGCCAGTTCATAGATCGACAGCGAGCCGAGCCGTTTCGACAAGGCGCCGCCATCGGCGCCGGCGAGCAGCGGGAAATGGCCGAACGCGGGCGCGCTCCCGCCGAGCGCCTCGAACATCTCGATCTGAACCCCGGAATTGGTGACGTGATCTTCGCCGCGCACGATGTGGCTGATCTTGAAGTCGATGTCGTCGACAACGGACGGCAGCGTGTAAAGGAAGGCGCCGTCCTCGCGAATGAGGACGGGATCGCTCAAAGAACTTGTGTCGATGGACTGGGGGCCGCGCACCAGATCGACCCATTCCTTGCGCGCGCCCGAGAGCTTGTAGCGCCAATGCGGCTTGCGGCCCTCGGCCTCGAGCCTGGCGCGCTCGGCGTCAGTAAGCTTCAGCGCGGCGCGGTCGTAGATCGGCGGCCTGCCGGTGGCTTGCGCGATCTTGCGGCGGCGGTCGAGTTCGTCCTCGGTTTCGTAGCAGGGATAGAGGAGACCGTCGGCCTTCAGCTTCGCAGCGGCCTCTTCGTAAGCGTCGAAGCGGCGCGACTGGTTGGCGCGTTCGTGCCAGTGAAGACCGAGCCAGCTCAGGTCTTCCTCGATGCCATGCTCGTATTCCTTGGTGGAGCGCGCCAGATCGGTATCGTCGATGCGCAGCAGCACCTGGCCGCCTTCGCGCAGCGCAAACAGCCAATTCATCAACGCCGTGCGCACATTGCCGACGTGAAGGCGCCCGGTGGGCGACGGTGCGAAACGAAGACGGATGGACATTAGGTAAGACTCGATGCGGAGCGCCGGGTTATGGGACGCGCCGCCCGCTTCTGTCCAGCGTCCGGGTTCGGCTTGAACTGCGGCGCCGGCGGCCTAGGGTGCTCGATAAGAACGGGAGGGACGCCATGGCGACGACGTCGCGCGAAATCCGCTTGCAGAGCCGGCCGGCCGGTCTGCCAGAGCCGGCGAATTTCGAACTCGCCACAGTGGAGCTGCCGGAACCGGGCGCCGGCGAAGTGCTGGTGCGCAACGCCTGGATGTCGGTCGATCCTTACATGCGCGGGCGCATGTACGACCGGGCGAGCTACGTGCCCCCGTTTCAGCTGGGCGAGCCGTTGCAGGGCGGCGCAGTCGGCAAGGTGGTGCGGTCGAACGATGCGAAGTTCCAGCCGGGCGACTGGGTGGAGAGCATGTTCGGCTGGCGCGAAGCTTTCGTCGCGCCCGCTGCGGCGCTCAACAAGATCGATTTGAACGGCGCTCCGCCGCAGGCCTTTCTCGGCGTGCTCGGCATGCCGGGCATGACCGCATATGCGGGCCTGCATCGCATCGGCGAGCCAAAGGCCGGAGACGTCGTGTTCGTCTCCGGCGCCGGCGGCGCAGTCGGCTCGGCCGTTTGTCAAATCGCCAAACTGCGCGGCTGTACGGTGGTCGCCTCGGCCGGTTCGGACGAAAAGCTGGCCTGGCTCACATCGCTCGGCATCGATCGGGTGGTGAACTACAAAAAGGGCAACCTGCTGGAGAACGTGCGCGCGGCCGCGCCCAAAGGCATCGACATCTATTTCGACAATGTCGGCGGCGAGCACCTCGAAGTCGCGCTGGAAGTGGCCCGGCCGTTCGCGCGCTTCGTCGAGTGCGGGATGATCTCGCTCTACAATGCGACAGCGCCGCAGCCTGGACCGCGCAACATGCCCTATATCGTCGGCAAGCGGATCAAGATACAGGGCTTCCTCGTGTTCGACTTCATCGACATGCGCGAACAATTCCACGCCGAGATGGGCGCGTGGGTGCGCGAAGGCAAAGTACAGAGCCAGGAGACCGTAGAGAACGGCATCGAGAACGCGCCGAAAGCGTTCCTCAATCTCTTTACCGGCGCCAATGTCGGCAAGATGCTGGTCAAGCTCGACTGATGAGCGTGCGTCTTTTCCACGCCTATGTCATGGTGGACTGGAGCGCGGCGGCAAAGCCGGCAACCGGGCCGGATTCCATCTGGATCGGCGTCTTGAAGCGCAATGTGCGCTTCCAGATGGCGTTCGAGTCACACAATCCGGCGACGCGCACCGAGGCTGAGAGCACACTCAACCGCGTGCTCGACGACCTGCAGCGCAAGAGCGAGCGCGTGCTCGTCGGCTTCGATTTTCCGCTGGCGTTTCCGCGCGGCACGGCGGCGGCGCTCAAGCTCAAAGGCGAGCCGTGGCGGGCGATGCTGGAGTTCGTCGCGCGCGAAGTGAAGGACCGGCCGAACAATGTGAACAACCGCTTCCAGGTCGGGGCCAAGATGAACCGGCTGATGACGGGCGAAGCGTTTCCGTTCTGGGGCGCGCCCGAGCGCGACGCGCAGGCGACGCTGTCGACGAAGCGCCCGCGCGAGCACGGTCCGGACGACTTGCCGGAGTTTCGGTTGTGCGAACAGGCGATCAAGGGACCGACGCCGATCTGGAAACTCTATTATCAGGGCTCTGTCGGCGGCCAGGCGCTGACCGGGCTGCCGGTGATCAAACGCCTGCGCGACGCGCGCGCGCTGAAGCTGTGGCCATTCGAAACCGGATGGAAGCCGCTGGCGCCGGCCGATCTTGAGGAGATCGACGGCGCGATTGCAGAAATTTACCCCTCGATGTTCGGCGCCAAGCCCGGAGCGCGCGAGGTGAAGGACGAAGCGCAGGTGCGCGGCGCCTGCGAGCACTTTAATGCCCTGGATGAAAAGGGCCAGCTCGCGGCGCTGTTCGGGCCGGCGAAGGAGGACGAACGTCGCGACATTGTCGAGCGCGAAGAGGGCTGGATCCTCGGCGCGCCGGCGTAGAGTCAGAAGTCAGAAACCAGAAACCAGAAACCAGAAGTCAGACGTCAGAAGTGTCGATGGCGGTCGCGACGTGGGATTCTGGTTTCTGGTTTCTGGTTTCTGGCTTCTGACAAAGCGCCCACCAGCGCGCCAGCAGGACGGCGGCGCTCAGCACGCTCGACCAAAAGATGGCGAACAATAGACCGGCCACGCCCTGCCCCTTCATCTCGGCAAGCCAGAAGCCAAGCAGCGGCATGACGATGGCGTAGGCGAGGATGTGGCTGAAGGTGGGAAACCAGTTGTCGCCGCGCGCGCGCAGCGCAGAGGCGGAAACAACTTGAGCGCCGTCGGGATGCAGCACCAGCGCCGCGATCCACATGAGCGAAGCGATCAGCGCGGCAAGGGAGAGGTCTGCGGTGTAGGCGCGCCCGATCGGCTCAGCGAACACAAGCAGCGCCATCGCGGCGGCGATCATGGCGAGCGCGTTGAGGCCAATGCCGGTCCAGCCGGCGCGGGCTGCATCCTGCGGCGCGCCGCGGCCGATGGCTTCGGAAACCAGCACCGCCGTCGCGGCGGCAAGCCCGAGCGCAACCATGAACACGAAGGCGAGCAGATTGAGCATGATCTGGTAGGCGGCGACGACGTGCTCGCCGAGCCGGCCGGCGATAACGGTCATGGCCGAAAAGGCGCCGGCCTCCACAGCCTGGCTGACCGCCGCCGCTATGCCGACCGCGAGCAGCGCGCGATAGTTGGGCCCGCGCGCGCTGAGTTTTCGAACGCCGTAATGGGCGCCCTCGCGCAGGAAGAAGATGCACGCGAGCAACACGCCCGACAAAAAAAGGCGCGCGCCGACCGTAGCCCAGGCCGAGCCGACCGCGCCATGTTCCGGCACCCACCAGAGATTAAGCGCGATGTTGACCG
>CAZHWA010000176.1:0-5436 GCA_964536175.1 uncultured Terricaulis sp.
TTTCGTCCTTGGTCAGCCGGCGCTCGATGCGCGAGGCGAGCACCATTTCGCGCAGTTTGCGGTTGATGGTCTGCGACGGCGTAAGAAAGAGGTTGCGCGCCAGCTGCTGGGTGATGGTGGAGCCGCCCTGCACCGTCTCCCCGGCGCGCAAGTTGGCGATAAGGGCGCGCAGCACCGCCATACGGTCCACGCCCTCGTGTTCGTAGAAGCGCCGGTCCTCGATGGCGAGGAAGGCTTGCGGCACGTGTTCGGGCAGTTCCGCCAGTCGGGCGCGGCGGCCGTAATACGGGCCGCGCACGCCGAGGATCTCACCCTCGCTGTCCAGGAACATCACCGACTGCTGGCGGTTGAGCGACCACAGCGTTTCCGCATCGGGCACGCGCGGCAGGCCCCAATAAATCCAGAGCCACAACGCCAGCACGCCGATCAACACAGCGCCGGCCGCAGCGCTGGCCACGCTGCGCCAGGTTACGCGCCGTTCGGCCAGCATCTGATTGAATTGCTGCTGCGCAGCTGCCGCCCGCAGCCTCGCCCAGTCGATGCTGCGTCGGAAATCTGGCCGGTCGTCTCGCAAAAACGGGTCTCCAAGGGCGTGTCTCTAATAGAGGTGTGGCCGAATTCTGGCCAGACAAACGCGGAAAGCGCCCCTCGGTATCCCTGATTTTTCGCAACTAGCGTCGCGAATTCATTGGCTTTTGCAGAATCGAATCCGACCGGGGCGGTTCGCCCTTAAGCTCCGGGCACAGTCGAGATGTTGGGTTTGCAGCACAGCGAGGTCGAGATGGAGTGCGGGATGGGGCTGCGACGGCTCCTGGACGAGGCGCATGCGGCGCTGGCCGGCGGCCAGCCGGGCGAAGCTGAGCTGCGCGCCAAGGCCGTCAGCGCGCTGCTGCGCGCCGAGCGGGACTTGGCCGAATACACGGCGTCGCACGCGATGTCGGCGGAGGACGATGACGAAGCTGTACGCGCAGAGATCAGAGGCCGCATCGCTCGCTTCGTTGACGCCGAACGCGCTGGAGCTCCTGCTGAAGTACTGGAGCGGCTCGCGCGGGAGGCTTTTGAGGGATGATTGGATATTCTGGGCGCACCCTGAGCAACGCACCCCCGAAGGGATGTGGCGGTCCTGGGTGTTTCTCGGCGGGCGCGGCGCGGGAAAGACGCGTGCGGGCGCCGAATGGGTGGCGGGGCAGGCGCGCGCCGCACGCATTGGCCGGGTCGCGCTGATCGCGCCGACCTTTCATGACGTCCGCGAAGTGATGGTCGAAGGCGTTTCGGGTCTGCGCGGCCTGCGCGGCGAACGGCCCGCATACGAGGCGAGCCGGCGGCGGCTCATCTGGCGCAATGGCGCGCAGGCGTTCTGTTTCTCGGCAGAGGATCCCGAGAGCCTGCGCGGGCCGCAGTTCGACGCGGCCTGGGCCGATGAGCTGTGTTTCTGGGCTTATCCGGACGAAACGCTGGAGACGTTGGCGCATGGGCTGCGGCTTGGGCCGCGTCCGCGGCTGATGGTGACGACGACGCCGCGTCCGATCGGCGCGCTCAAGCGCCTGTTGGCTGCCCCGGACACCGTCGCCACCAGCGCAACGAGTTGGCACAATGCCGAAAACCTGTCGCCCGATTTCGTGACCTCGCTGAACGAGCGCTGGTGCGGATCGCAACGACAACGACAGGAATTGCTCGGCGCTGTGATCGAGGACGTCGAAGGGGCGATGTGGAAACGCGCTGAGCTGGAGGCGGCGCGCGGCGCTGCTGAGCAGTCGTTCGCGCGCATCGTGATTGGCGTCGATCCGCCGGCGGGCGCCGGTACGTGCGGCATCGTCGCCGCGGGCGCCAACGGCGCCGGCAGCGGCCGCCGGGCGACCGTGCTCGCCGACGCCAGCGTGAGCAACGCCGCGCCGCACGAGTGGGCGCAGCGCGTGGCGCAACTGGCCGCCGCGCTCGGCGCCCACGCCATCGTCGCCGAGAACAACAATGGCGGCGAGATGGTGCGCGAAGTGCTGCGCGCGGCCGCGGCCGACATTCCTGTGCGCCTGGTGCGCGCACGTCACGGCAAGCGGGCGCGCGCCGAGCCGGTGCAACTCTGGTACGCACAAGGCCTGGTGCGGCACGCAGCGGCGTTCGCCGCGCTGGAAGACGAGATGTGTACGTTCGGCGCGCCGGGATTCTCCGGCAGTCCGGACCGACTGGATGCGCTGGTCTGGGCGCTGACCGATCTGCTGGGCGGCGGCGAAGGGCCGAGGATTCGCCAGCTGTGATCAAGGCAATAAGGCGGTGGGGCAATAGGGCGCCGCGCAATCAGGCTGCGTAAGCAGGCGCTGACGCATACTGCCCTACTGCCTTATTGCCCTTTTCTCGAGAGGACTTCGTTGTTCGATTGGATACGCAAGCGCCGCGCCGCACGCGCGGAGCGCAAACTGTTGGCCTGGCATGCGCCGGGACGCCCTGTTTGGCCGATGCGCGATGCGGCTGCGTTCGCCCGCGAAGGCTATGCCAAGAACGCCATCGCCTATCGGTGCGTGCGCATGATCGCAGAAGCGGCGGCAAGCGCGCCATTGCAGGTCGGACCCACAACTCACCCGCTGGCGCGATTACTGGCGCGGCCCAACCCGGAACAGACCGGCGTCGAATTGCTGGAAACGTTCTTCGGGCATCTGCAGGTCAGCGGCAATGCCTATCTGGAAGCCGCCGGTCTCGATGAGCATGCGCCAAGCGAGCTTTATGTGCTGCGTCCCGACCGCATGAGCGTCATTGCCGGCGCCGACGGTTGGCCGATCGGCTGGGAGCATCGTCTCGGGGCGAACGTGCGCCGCTTCGAACGCGATGCGGTCAGCGGCGAAGCGCCGATTCTGCACGTGAAGCTGTTTCATCCGGCTGACGATTGGTACGGGCTTTCGCCGATGGAGGCGGCGGCCTTCTCCATCGACATCCACAATGCCGGCGGAGCCTGGAACAAGGCGCTTATCGACAACGCGGCGCGTCCGTCCGGCGCGCTCGTGCTCAATGCGGCCAGCGCCGAGCGCATGCACGACGAACAATTCGCGCGCCTGAAGCAGGAGTTGAGCGAGATGTATGCCGGCGCCGCCAACGCCGGGCGCCCGATGCTGCTGGAAGGCGGGCTGGAGTGGCGGCCCATGTCGCTGACGCCGGCCGACATGGATTTCATCGAGGCGCGACACGCGGCGGCGCGCGACATCGCGTTGGCCTTCGGCGTGCCGCCGATGCTGCTCGGCATTCGCGGCGACAACACCTATTCCAATTATCGCGAAGCCAATCTGGCGTTCTGGCGCCATACCGCGCTGCCGCTGGCGATGAAGGCGGCGCGCGCAATCGAGGCCTGGATCGGCGAACGCTGGCGCGAAGCCGGTGCTGCGGCGGTGAGTGTCGACCTTGAGGCTGTGCCGGCGCTTGCGGTCGAGCGCGAGGCGCTGTGGGCGCGCCTCGGCGCCGCGGATTTTCTCGATGTCGCTGAAAAACGCCGGCTTGCCGGCGTCGAAACGCCGGAGCGCGCACGATGAAGGTCGCTGTCGATCCGCGCATTACGTTCGCGCTCATCCTGGCGCTGTTTCTGGAAACGGCCGGCGGGCTCATCTGGGCGGGTCGTGCGGCGGCGCGGCTGGAAGAGGTCGAGCGCGCAGTCGCCACGCAGCCCGAGGTGGCGGAACGTTTGGCGCGGCTGGAAGAACAGCTTGCCGAAGCGCGCCGTTCGTTGGCGCGCATCGAAGCCAGGCTGGATCAGCGATGAGCTGTCTCGCTCCGCCGGGGCCCCGCCGGCGGATCAAAGCCGTAACGCCGCCGGCGAGGACGCCGGCGGTCCAAGAGCCGCTGATCGTCGAACGCTATGCCGCGCTGTTCGGCGTGGAAGACCAGATGGGCGATGTGGTGCGCGCGGGCGCCTTTGCCGCTTCGCTGGCGCGGTGCAGCGAGCCATTGCCGATGCTGGTCGAGCACGATGAGCGCGTGCCCGCCGGCGCCTGGATCGAGGCGCACGAAGACGCGCGCGGGCTGTTCGTACGCGGGGAGCTGCGCGCTGATGGTCCCGGCGCGGCGCGCGCCCGGCGCATGCTGGCGCGCGGCGTTGACGGACTATCGATCGGCTTTGCGCCGCTGGTCGCGCAGGCGCGAAGGCGCGGGCGCGTGCTGCTCGAAGTCGAGCTTCTGGAAGTGTCGATCGTGACCCACCCGATGCAGCAATTCGCGCGCCTCACGGCGCGCTCACGGCAGTCGGCAGTCGGCATTCGCCAATCGGGCCCATCGACTGCCGACTGGCGAGTGCCGACTGCCGCTTAAGACAAGGAGACCAACGTGAAGAAAGAAGTGAAAGCCGCGCCGGTCGACGGCGCGGAGGCGCTCATGCGCACGTTCGAGGAGTTCAAGGCGGGCAACGATGCGCGCCTCGACGCCATCGAGAAAAAGCGCGGCGACGTGCTGCTGGAAGAGAAGGTCGAGCGCATCGACCGCGCGCTCGCCGAACAGAAGGCGCTGATCGAGAAAGCCGCGCTCGCCGGCCGGCGCCCTGCGCTGGGGGCAGAACCCGCGGTGAGCGAGCACAAGTCCGCGTGGGCGGCGTATCTACGGCGCGGCGATGCGGCGGCCCTGACGCAGTTCGAGACCAAAGCCTTGAGCGTCGGATCGGATGCGGACGGCGGTTATCTTGCGCCGCCCGAACTCGACCGGCTGATCGAGTCGCGTTTGAAACAGGTCTCGCCCATGCGCGCGATCGCCACGGTGCGCACAACAGGCGCCAATGTGTTCAAGAAGCCGATCAGCTTGACGGCGGCGGGCTCGGGCTGGGCGGCGGAGACCGGGGCGCGCACCCAGACCGATACGCCTTCGCTGGAGGTGATCGATTTTCCCGCGAACGAGCTCTACGCGAACCTGGCCGCGACGCAGACGCTCCTGGACGACAGCTTCGTCAATCTCGAAGACTGGATTGCCGGCGAAGTCGAAACCGCGTTCGCGGGGCAAGAGCGCGCGGCGTTCGTGAGCGGCGATGGGGAGAACAAGCCGAAGGGCTTTCTCGCCTACGCGATGGCGACCGAGGCGAGCCACGAATGGGGTGAGATCGGCTATATCGCCACCGGCGCCGCTGGAGCGTTTCCGGCCTCCGATCCGGTCGATAAGCTGATCGACCTCATCTACACGCCAAAGACCCAGTATCGCCAGAACGCGCGCTTTGCCATGAACCGCAAGACGGTCTCGGCGGTGCGCAAGCTGAAAGACGACGACGGTCATTATGTCTGGGCGCCGGATGAAGAGGGCGGCGCCACGCTGCTGGGCTATCCGATCAGCGAAATCGAGGACATGCCCGACATCGCCAGCGACGCGTTCGCCATTGCCTTCGGCGACTTTGCACGCGGCTATCTGATCGTCGACCGCGCCGGCGTGCGCGTGCTGCGCGATCCCTACACCGCCAAGCCGAACGTGCTGTTCTACACCACC
>CAZHWA010000177.1:0-5432 GCA_964536175.1 uncultured Terricaulis sp.
CGCCGACGATCACCGGAATGGCGAGGAAGTCCTCGGCTAGCGCGCGGTAGAGTTCCAGCGCCAGCATCGTCTCGTCCATCGCGTCTGTTTCGTCGGCGTGCGCGGTGTGTCCCTCCTGCCAAAGAAACTCCGCCGTGCGCAGGAAGAGGCGCGTGCGCATCTCCCAGCGCATCACGTTCGCCCACTGGTTCAGCTTCAGCGGCAGGTCGCGGTACGATTTGATCCAGCGGCTGAACGCATCGCCGATAATCGTTTCCGACGTCGGCCGGATGATCAGCGGCTCGCTCAATTCCGCTTCCGGGTCAGGTTTCAGCTCGCCGTCGATCAGCTTGAGCCGATGATGCGTGACCACCGCCATTTCCTTGGCGAAACCCTCCACATGCTCGGCTTCCTTGGCGAAGAAGGAGAGCGGGATGAGCAAGGGGAAGTAGTAATTGTCGTGGCCGGTTTCCTTGATGCGGCGGTCCAGTTCGCCCTGGATCAGCTCCCAGAGCCCCATGCCCCAGGCCTTGATGATCATGGAGCCGCGCGTGGGCGAGTTTTCGGCCAGGTCGGCCTCGCGCACCACCGCCTGATACCATTCGGGAAAATCTTCCGAGCGCGTGACCTGGAGCGCATGCATGTGCTGGCCTTTCGGGCGAGGGAATAGACTGCGCCGCCCATCGCGGCAACGCGCCCTTATGGCGACTGGACCCGAAACAGGTCGACGGAGATGGCCCAGGCGACGGCCAGCCACACTATCGCCGCGATCGCCGACGCCAGCAGCGCCTTCAGCCCCAGCCTATGGACCTTCGGCGCGCCGTGCTCGGCGCCGGGCACATATGTCTCGCCAGCTTCGTGCGCGCTCCTCGCGCCCATCGGCAACAGGGCGAAGAAGGCCAGCCACCACAGGATGATGTAGATAGCGATGCCCAGAAACAGGTTCATGCCCCAGCCGCCTTTGGGCTCTCCATAAGTTCGACCAACACGCCGTTCGAATTTTTGGGATGAACGAATATGATCGGGGTGCCGTGCGCGCCAATGCGCGGTTCGTTGAGCACCGTTGCGCCCTTGGCCACCATTGCGTCACGCGCGGAGTGGATGTCGGCGACCTCGAAGCAAACATGGTGCTGGCCGCCCTTTGGATTGCGTTCCAGAAATTTGACGATCGGCGAGTCGGCGCCAAGCGGCTCAATCAACTCGATCTGGCTGTTGGCGACATTTACGAAAGCAAACTTCACGCCCTGCGCCGGCAGCTCCCGCGTTTGCGTCATCGCGCTCTCCGGCACGCCGTAGAGATCGCGATAGGTGGCCTTCGCCTCCTCGATCGACGGCACCGCGATGCCGACATGGTTCAGGCGGCCGATCATGGCCCTTCTCCTTCAACGAAGCATGACCAGCTTACGTCCGCAGTACGCTCACGTCGACCAGCGGACGCTTGCTCCACACCTTTTCGGCCGCCTTGCGCACCGCCCGAACGAGGACCGCCTCAACGGTTTCGTCTTCCCCGCGTTCGCCGTGGCTGAGCTTGTTGAACGCGGTTTCCGCCGTGCGCTCCAACTCTTCAGCCGCAAAGCCAAGGTCGTCCTCGTCTTCCATGGCAAGGCCGCGAATTGAGACGTTTGGGCCGGCGATGAGGGACTGCTTTGCATTGACGGCGAGACTGACGTGGATGGCGCCCTCCGCGCCCAGCCGCCGGCGCTCGCGCAACGCCTCGTCTTCGGCTGGTATTACGACGCTGCCGTCGACATAAAGACGGCCCGCCGGCACCTCGTCGATTGTCCGGGCCGGTCCTGGCGCAAGGCGGATGAGATCACCATTCTCGGGCGCGACGGCCTCGGGCACCTGCAGCTCCTTGGCCAGCCGCGCGTGCTCTAGAATATGCCGGCGCTCGCCGTGCACCGGGATGGCGATGCGCGGGCGCGCCCAGGCGTACATCTGTTTCAGCTCGTCGCGGGCTGGGTGGCCGGAGACGTGGATCAAGTGCTCGTCATCGGCGGTTATGAGGTTCACGCCGCGCTCCAGGAACGCATTGTAAAGTCCGTGAATCGCGGCCTCGTTGCCCGGAATAACGCGCGAAGAGAAGATGACCGTGTCGCCTTCGCGCAGCGAAACGTGGCGGTGCTCGCCGCGGGCGATGCGCGAGAGCGCCGCGCGCGGCTCGCCCTGACTGCCCGTACACAAGAACAGTACTTTGTCCGGCGGCAGCGCTCCAGCCTCTTCCTCATCGACGAATTCCGGCGCATCCGCCAGCAACCCGACGCTCTTGGCTGCACCGACGATGCGATGCATCGAGCGTCCCACCAGGCATGGCGTGCGCCCGGCCGCGCGCGCAGCATGCAGCGCCGTTTCGACGCGCGCCACATTGGAGGCAAAGGCAGTCACCGCCACCCGGCCTCGGCACTTGGCGATGACCTGGGTGAGTTTCTCGCGCACCTCCGCTTCTGAGCCGGCGCTGCCCTCGACGAAGACATTGGTGCTGTCGCACACCATGGCGAGCACGCCCTCTTCAGCCATCGCGCGTAGCGTCGCTTCGTCCGTGGTTTCGCCGATCAGCGGATCGGGATCGATCTTCCAGTCGCCGGTGTGCCAGACCATGCCGAGCGGCGTGCGGATGGCGAGACCGTTGGGTTCGGGGATCGAATGGGTCAGCGTAACGAAGTCGATCTCGAACGGCCCGAGCGTGAGCTGGCCCTTGAGCGGGATGACGGTGAGCTTGACCTTCTCCAGCAAATTGCGTTCGCGCAGCTTCTCACGCACCAGCGCGGCCGTGAATGGTGTCGCGTACACCGGCGCTTTGAGGCGCGGCCACAACCAGGCGAGCGCGCCGATATGATCTTCGTGCGCATGGGTCAGCACAATGCCAAGAATGTTGTCGCGCTCTTCCTCGAGGTACGCCGGATCGGGGAGGATAAGGTCGACACCAGGCGTCAACTCTTCACGCCCAAACGTGACGCCAATGTCGACGATGATCCAGTGACGTTCATCCGGCGGTCCGTAGCCGTAGGCGTTGAGATTCATCCCGATCTCCCCCGCGCCGCCGAGCGGCAGGAAGACCAGTTCGTCGTTGTCCGTAGGCGCGCTCAAAGCTTGCCGCCGTTGCGCCGGAAAATTTCGAGCAGGCCGCGCGAGGTGAGCTCTTGATCGAAGTGGTCGATGCTGGGAAAGGCGCCTTCGAACAGCGACGCCACGCCGCCCGTGGCGATGGTCTTCATCGGCTGACCGTATTCCTCGCGAATGCGTCGGCACAAGCCTTCGATCATCTCAATCCATCCCCAATAGATGCCCGACTGCATCGCCGTCACCGTGTTCTTGCCGATGATGCGCCCCGGATCGCGGATCTCGACACGCGGCAAGCGTGCGGCTGCCTCGTGCAACGCCTGCAACGAAAGATTGATCCCGGGGAGGATTATGCCGCCTTCGAAAGCGCCGTCAGCGGCTACTACATCGAACGTGGTGGCGGTGCCGCTGTCGATCACGATTGCTGGGCCGCCGTATTCGATAAACGCCCCTACCGCGTTCACTAGCCTGTCGGCGCCGGCCTCGCTGGGTTCGTCGATGCGAATCTCGATGCCAATCTTGAGGCCGTCATCGCCAACCACCATCGGCTCGGCGCCAATATAGCGGCGCGAAAGGTTGCGTAGGTTGAATAGAGCCTGGGGCACCACGGTGGAAATGATGCAAGCCGAGAGGTCGGCGAAGCTCAGGTTCGACAGCCCCATAATTTGCGTGAGCCATGGCGCGTACTCATCGGCAGTTCGGCTCGATAGCGTGGACGCGCGCCATTGCGCACGCCAGTTCTGGCCGTCCCAGATGGCGAACTTGGTGTTGCTGTTGCCCACGTCGATGGCGAGAAGCATTGGATCAGGCCGCGCTGGAGATGAACACGTCGCCCGCCGCAATCAAGCGACGGCCGTTGTCGGTATCGAGTTCGAGTTCGCCTCTGGGCGAAAGGCCGGCAATACGGCCGGCGAAGACCTGCTCGCCCTGCATCACGCGGACCGGTTGGCCAAGTGCGTGCGCGCGCTCCAGCCAGGCGCGGCGCAGCGGTTCAAAGCCTTCGGTCGCGGTGAGCGAAGCCCATGTCTCCAGCCTGGGCCGAATCTGCGCGAGAAACGCCAGCGGCTCGGGCGATAAGGCGTCTGGCGGCATCAGTGCGCGCACGCTGGCGACGGGTTGATCCAGCCCTTCAGGCGCGGCCGCGAGATTTACCCCAAATGCCAATGCAGCCCAGTGGCCGCGGCGAGTTGAACCTGAATCCAACATGATGCCCGCCGCCTTTGCGCCGTCGATCAGAACATCGTTCGGCCACTTCAAGGTCGCACGCCCGGGGCCGAGCACCGCATCGAGACACTCGCCGATCGCCACCCCCGCCGCAAATCCCAATAAAGCAACCTGCGCCGGCGGCCGGTCGGTGGCGAAGAGGTAGGTCGCCAAGAGATTGCCTTCGAGTGACGCCCAGGCGCGGCCACGGCGTCCGCGGCCGGCGCTCTGCGTCTTGGCGATCAGCCATACTGGACCGAAATCACCTCGTTCGGCGCGGCGACGCGCCTCCAGTATGGTGGAGTCGATGTCCTCGAACGTCTCGACAGGCGCCCCGCCGTCGATCATGGCACCCCGCTTTCGTCAGAACCACATCCGCACAGCGGCTTCGGTCCATCGTTCAAGCGCGCCCAGCGCCAACACCAGAATGGGGAAGGTCAGCGCCGCGGCGGCCGTCGCCGTCACCATGATCGTGCCGGTCGCGGGCTGCAACTGTTCGGCCGGCGCGCTGAACCAGATCGAGGCCAGGAGACGCAGATAGTAGGCCGCCGCCACAACGGCCGCGACCGCGCCCAGCACGGCGAGCCAAGCAAGACCGGCATTCACCGCCGCGGTAAACACGAGCAGCTTGCCGATGAAGCCGGCAAACGGCGGAACGCCGGCGATGGAGAAGAGCAGCATCGTGAACAACGCAGCCATCCAGGGACGGCGCTGCGCCATGCCCGCGAGATCGGCGACCGTTTCAGCAGGCTGGTTGTTGCGGCGCATCGCCAGGATCAGCGCGAAGATGCCGATATTGGCCGGCAGGTAGAGCGCCAGATAGATAAGCGCCGATGAGGGACCCTGTTCCACGCCAGACGCGAGCCCCATCAGAGCAAAGCCCATATTGCCGATAGAAGAATAAGCCATCAGCCGCTTGAGGTTGGTCTGCAGCAACGCCGCAATCGAGCCCCAGACCATGGAGATGGCGGCCAGGGCCACCACCACCTGGCGCCATTGGTCTTCAAGGCCGGCGAACGGCTCGTAAAGCACGCGCGCCATCAACGCCACCGCCGCCACCTTGGGCGCCGCGGCGAAGAACGCGGTAATTGGCGTCGGCGCCCCCTCGTAGACGTCGGGCGTCCACATGTGGAACGGCGCGGCGCTCATCTTGAAGCCGATCGCACAGAGCATCAGCACGAGTCCGAATA
>CAZHWA010000178.1:0-5400 GCA_964536175.1 uncultured Terricaulis sp.
GAATGGCGAATGGGGCGCACGGCGCTTTCTACTCGCTATTCGCTGCTCGCTACTCGCTCCCCCGAAGGGGGACACATGAAAGCCATCGTAACAGTCGGCCTCAAGCCCGGCGTGCTGGACGTGCAAGGCAAAGCCGTCGCAGGCGCCTTGAAAGAACTCGGCTTCGGCGCGGTCGCCGATGCGCGCGTCGGCAAGCGCATCGAAAGCGAACTCGACGGCAGCCTCGATCCCGCCGCCGCCGAAGCGCAGGTCAAGGACATGTGCGAGCAGCTGCTCGCCAACACGGTGATCGAAAGCTACCGCGTCGAGATCACGCGCTAGCCATGGATCGGTACTGGTTCCGGCCGCACCGCTATGGGCTCGACGCAACGCCGAAGGCCGTGGAAGGCTGGGCGGTCATCGTCATCTATCTCATAGCGCTGGGCGGGGGCGCCTATCTCATGGGCGAACCGCTACTCGCCGGCAGCCCGGGTCAATCGCTATCCTTCCTCGTCTACGCCGTAATCATCACGGTGCTCCTGCTGCTTGTATGCTGGCGCACTACGGAAGGCGGGTGGCGCTGGCGGTGGGGCGACGACGATTAATCGCATGCACCGGCGCGCGCTCCTCCTGGCAGCCACGGCCCTCGCCGCCTTCGCCTCGCCCGCCGCCGCGCAAGCGCTGCCTCCCGACCAGGCGTTCCAATCCCTCAAAGCGCTCGCCGGCGATTGGCAGGGCCGCACGGCGTCCGGGCGCACGTTCCTGGTGAACTATCGCCTGATCGCCAACGATACAGTGCTCGTAGAAACCTGGACCATGTCGCCCACGCGCACCTCGATGACCGTCTATCACATGGACGGCGAGGCGCTGATCGCCACGCACTACTGCCCACACGGCAATCAGCCGCGCCTGCAATATCGCCCCGAACTCTCCGGCGAGCGCCTGCACTTCAGCTTCCGCGACGCCACCAACCTCGTCGATCCTAACGCGGCGCATCAGCACGAATTCTGGATCGAGATCGCGCCCGGCGCGGCCGCGTTCACGCGCGACGAAACCTACGTCGAAATCGGCTGGTCCGGCCACGAGACCACCACCTACGCACGCATCGTTCAGCCAACGAGCAATCCCTAGGCAGCCACGCGCTCAGCCATCCAGGCTGTCGCCGTCCACATCGCCATCGCCGTGGCGCGGGATCGGAACCATCGGCCCGCCTCCGCCCAAAGACCTGTCCCGGCTGCGCCCGCTGCGCAACGAAATCATCGCGACCAGGACAAAACACACAACACCGACCGCGACAGCAAAAACGCCGATCGCTTCCATGACGTACATATGGGGAGCCGCCGGCCGCCGCGTTAGAGGTGTTGCTGGCGGGGCGCAGCTAGCGATCGCTGCTCTCGTCGGTGCTGAGCGGGCGCGATATCAGCGCCTCGGCCGAAAGGCCGACGGCGTTGTGTCCGCCGAACGCTGTGCCCGTTCGCATCTCGGCGACGCGTTGCACAAACGCGGCGTAGGCTTCAGCCGGCAGGGGAACGTAGCCGACGCCCGGGGCAAGCGAAGCCGCATTCTCCACGAAATAGCTGACAAAGCGGCGCACTTGCGGGCGACGCAGAGCCTCGGCGCTGGCGTAAATGAACACGGGCCGCGCGAGCGGGTACTCGCCCGAGGCGATCGTCTCGGGCGACGGGGCCACGCCCTCGATGGCGAGCGCTTTCACGCGCTCCCGGTTCTGCTCGTAATAGGGATAGCCCATGTAGCCGATGGCGCCGGCGTTGCCGGCGATGCCTTGCACCAGAACATTGTCGTCTTCGCTCGGCGTGTAGTCCGTGCGCGAGGCGCCGCCCTCACCGTTCACGGCTTCGGTAAAGAAGTCGAATGTGCCGGACGCCGTACCCGGGCCGAACAATTGCAGCGCGAGATCCGGCCAAGCGCTGTCCACCTCATTCCAGTTGTCGATCCGCCGCTCGGCGCTCGGCTGCCAGATCCGCCTCAACTGCATCATCGTGGCGACAGGGACGGGATTGGACGGATGCACAACAACGCTAATGCCATCGAATGCGATCGGGATTTCCACGAATTGAATACCAGCCTCCGCGCAAGCGCGCATCTCCTCGACCGAGATCGGACGCGAAGCATTGGCGATCTCGATCTCGCCGCGACAGAGTTTACGAAAGCCCCCGCCTGTGCCGCTTTCGCCTACCGTCACACGCGGCGCACCGGTGGCGTTGCGGGTAAAGCTCTCGGCCACGGCTTCGACCAGCGGAAACACCGTGGACGATCCATCGACGGCGATCTGCTCAGCGGCAGGATTGACGCGCCGGCGCTCGGCGCTGTCGTCGCCGCAACTGGCCAAGGCGAGCACTGCTATGGCGGCGGCGATGCTCCGCATACCGATCCTTACGATTGACCCGGCGCCCGCTGTGACGGCGTTTTGTGACACCTTTGTTACAGCCCCCGGCGTCAGGCTCACGCGCCGCCATCGTTGGCGTCCTCCTCCGGCCGACGATCGGCGGACAGATTGATGCGATAGAGCACCCATGTCAGCAGCGCCGTCACGGCAATGGTGAGTACAGCCGCGATAATCAACCAAGGGGGCATAGCGCGCGCTCATATCATGGCTTGGCGTGAATCGCGCCCGGCTTTATCTAGGCCTCATGAAATCGGCCGTGATCGTCTTTCCCGGGTCCAATTGCGACCGCGACGCCGCACGCGCCCTCCAACGCATCACGGGCGCACCGGCCGCCATGGTCTGGCACAAGGACACGAGCCTTCCAGCCGGAACCGACCTGGTGGTCCTGCCGGGCGGCTTTTCCTACGGCGATTATCTCCGCTCAGGCGCCATGGCCGCCAAGAGCCCGATCGTGCGGGAGGTCATTGCGCATGGAGAACGCGGCGGCCTGGTGCTCGGCGTCTGCAACGGTTTTCAGGTTTTGACCGAAACGCGGCTCCTGCCCGGCGCGCTATTACGCAACGCGGGGCTTAAATTTTCCTGCAAGGAGGCGCCGCTTGCGATCGCGAACGTGAACACGCCGTTCACACGGGCCTATCGCGAAGAGCGCGAAACCACCATCCCGATCGCGCATGGCGACGGCCGCTACTATGCCGACGAGGACACGCTCGACCGCCTCGACGGCGAGGGCCAAGTCGTCTTCCGCTATCTGGCCAACCCTAACGGGTCGGCCCGCGACATCGCCGGCGTTATCAACGAACGCGGCAACGTCATGGGCATGATGCCTCATCCCGAACGCGCGTCCGACCCTCAACTCGGCCGCATGGGCGGCGCCGCCGTGTTTCAGAGCCTCTTAGAAGCCGCATGATCAAGAAGCAGCCAGCCAGCGGCGACTTCGACGCCGACGTCGACAGCGCGCGCAAGCGCCTCGAGGCCGCGATGAACGACGACACCGGCTTTGACGATCTCGCCGCGCTGCAGGCGCTTGCGCCGATCCTGGATGCAAAAATTCGCTCACGCCGTCTCGCCTTCGCACTGGCCGAGGCAGACGAAGACGAAACGCAGATCGCCGTCATCCACGTCGAAACCGACGAAGAACTTGGCTTCATCTTTGCTGAGGACGGCGAATACGTATTCGAATCGAACCTCGACGCCTATTTCGACGATTTTGTCGACGATGACCCTGATCGTTTCGTCGAACGCCTCTACGAAACCCTGCGCGCAGATTTGCCGAAATACGAAGTCGAGAATAAAGCTTAGGCGCCAATCCTTTGGCGCGCTGGCGGCTGATCGCACATGACCGTCTCGATATCGACGAGATCGCAGTCACACACGAATTCGTTGCGCAGATGCTCGGCGTTCGGCGCGCGGGCGTAACGCTGGCGTTGAACGCGCTCGCACGACGCGGTGTTATCGACGAGACCGATCTTGGACTAAGCGGTCCTTGCCGCAAAAGAAAAGGCCCTCCGCTGTCGCGGAGGGCCAGGGCCATGGAGGCGCAATCAACTCAGCGGATACGTGGCGTCTCGCTTTCGGCGCGGACGCTCGCCTCTTCCTCGCGCAACGCCGCCAGCGCGCGCTGCGTGCGCGGATCGGACAGCACGGCGTTGAGGCGGACTAGCGCTTCTACGCTCTCGCCCGAGGCGCCGAACAGCTTGCCCAGCGCCTGGAACGGGCTTTCCACCGCCGGATAGAAGCGCAGCTGCACGCGGGCGTCGTCCTCGATGCCGGCCAGCGCACGCGCGCGCTGGATCGCTACATGGAAACCTCCGAGGTGATCGACGAGCCCGATCTCGCGTGCCTGCTGTCCCGTCCACACGCGTCCGCCGGCGATAGCGCGCACCTGATCCACATTCATCTCGCGCCCTTCTGCAACGAGCGCAAGGAACTGGGTGTAGGCGCGGTCGATGAAACCGGAAAATACCGCCCGTTCGGCCTGGTTGAAGGGCCGCTCGGTGGTGAACATTTCCACCATTGGCGAGCCCACCGTGAGCGTTTCGGTGTTCGTCGACAGGTAGTGGTCGAACGCGGGGCCGATAATGAGCTTGCCGCCGAGCACGCCGATAGAGCCCGTAATGGTCGAAGGCGAGGCGACGATCTCATCGGCGTAGGCGGAGACATAATAGCCGCCCGAAGCCGCAACATCGCCCATCGAAACCACAATCCGCTTGCCGCGCTCCTGAGCGGTGCGCAGCGCCGCCAGGATCTGGTCCGAGGCCACCACAGAGCCGCCAGGGCTTGATACGCGGAACACGATTACTTCCACATCGTCGTCGTCAGAGGCGTCGAGCAGCGCTTCGGCGATGCGGTCGCTGTTCATAGCGCTCTGATCGCTGAATAAGTCGTTCTGTTCCGGGCCGGACACGATCGCGCCTTCGCCCTGGACGACTGCAATCACGCTCCCGCCACGGCGCGTGCGCGGCCGGTAATCGCCCCACTCGACGATTTGCGCGCCTTCCGCCCGCGCCAACGCCGCGCGCTCAGCTTCTTCCGGCCGGCCGATCTGATCGATCAGGCGCAACTCGCGAGCCCGCTGGGCGGTGAACGGCGTCGTTTCCACGGCCGAGCGCACTTGCTCGACCGGGATCTCGCGATCTGCCGCAATCGTCGCAATCATGTTGTTGTAGAGCGAAGTCATCAGCGTCGTAAGCTGCTCGCGGTGTTGCGGTGTGAAGGTGCGCTGTGTCAGCGAGTGCGCGGCCGTCTTATAGTCTTCACGCGTCTCGAATTGCGCTTGCATGTGATAGCGTTGCAGCGTGTCGGCCAGGAAGGTGACTTCCGCCGAGAGGCCCATCGGCATGAACTCGCTGGCCTCCTGCAGCCAGACTTCGTCTGCATCGGCGATCGCGGCATATCCAGGCATGCCCATGCGGATGCCGTCGTTCTGGAGATGCGCGACGACGAATTTGCCTGACTCGCGGAAGGCCGCGAGCGCCGCGCGCAGTTCTTCGGCCTGCGAGGCGGCGAGGCCGCCC
>CAZHWA010000179.1:0-5397 GCA_964536175.1 uncultured Terricaulis sp.
CGCACGGCCTCACGCATCGATTCCGTGCGGTCGTGACCCGGCTCGACTGCACGGAGGGCAAGCCCCATCCCGAACCATATCTCAAGGCAGCCGCGGCGCTTAGGACTGCGCCGCAGCATGTGCTCGCTTTGGAGGACTCTCATGCCGGCGTGTGCTCGGCGCACGCGGCCGGCTGCATGACAGTGATGATTCCCGACCTCTTGCCCGCCAATGCGGACATGCGCGCCAGAGCCCTGCATGTCGCCAAAACGCTGCATGAGGTCACCGCGCTGATTGCAGCGCCGCTTCAGGTTTAGCTGCGCGCCCGCAGGCGCCGGTACGTGCGTTCGCCTTCACGATTGATGCGCACGACAATGCTGTGCTCACCGACCGCGGCTTCACCGGCGATGGCGCGCGCTGCAATCATTGTATCGGTCGGCTGGAACGCCATCTGCTCGATCACATCGCCGGGACGCAACACCCCGTCATTGGCGCTGCCGATGTCGACACTCAACACCACGACGCCTTCGACACCAGGCTCGATCTGGAATTCCTCGCGCAGGCTGGCGTCCAGTTCCGAAAGCGCGATGCCGAAGACGCGGCCGCTGCGTGGGCCGCCGTCGCGGCGGCGCGGACGTGGCTCCTGGCCCGCGACGGCGCGCGGGCCTGCATCGCCCTCCTGAAGCAGTTCGATGGTGGCGGTAACGGTGAGGTGCTGACCGTCGCGTACGATCTCGATCGGCACGGTCGAACCGACAGCGCTGTCGCCCACCATGCGCGTCAGCGCGCGGCTGTCGCGCACATCCGCACCGTTGAACCGCACCACCACGTCGCCCGGCCTCAAGCCGGCCCGGGCAGCGGGCCCGTCCGGCGTCAGGCGAGTCACAACGGCCCCACTTTCGCCGCGGTAACCGGCGCGCTCGGCGATGGGCGGCGTCAGGTTGGCCAGTCTTACCCCGAGCCAGCCGCGACGCGTTTCGCCATAACGCAGCAATTGTTCGACGACGGGACGCACAATCGAGCTGGGTGTCGCAAAACCGACGCCAACACTGGCGCCAGTCGGCGATACGATTGCGGTGTTCACACCAATTACCTCGCCATGGAGATTGAATAGCGGACCGCCAGAATTGCCACGATTGATGGCCGCGTCGGTCTGGATGAAGTCGTCGTAGCGCCCGGCGTCGATGTTGCGATTGCGCGCCGAAACCACCCCCACGCTGAGCGAGCCGCCGAGTCCGAAGGGATTGCCGATAGCGAGAACAAGGTCACCGACGCGGGCGCTGTCGCTGTCGCCCATGTCGACAAACGGCAGAGGCGTACGCGTGTTGATGCGAAGCACGGCGATATCGGTCGCCGGGTCGCGCCCGACGACAATAGCCTCAAAACGCTGACCGTTCTGCAGGATCACTTCGACCGCGTCGGCCGCTTCTATGACGTGGTTGTTGGTTACGACGACGCCATCCGGCGAGACAATGAAACCGGAACCGAGCGAGGTGACCTGCGCGCCGCCTTGGCTGAGTCCTTCGTTAAAGCGCTCCAGGGGCGAACCGGGCGGGAAACGGGGAAGTTCGTCGACGCCTTCCACCCTCTGGCTGGTGGCGATGTTCACGACCGCCGGGGAAAGACGCTCGGCGAGGTCAGCAAATCCCTCGGCCGGCATCCGCGATTGCGCCAGCGCCGGCGCGAAGGCCAGGGAGAGCAGAGCGAAAGCGGCAAGGGCGGCGCGCATGGATAAGGCAATAAGGCAGTGACGCGATACGGCAATAGGGCCGGTGCGGTCGAGCCCCCGCTACGCACCCTCCCAGCCTGCTGGGCCGCGCTAGCGCCCGCCCCCCCGGCGGCTCTGCATATAGCGGAAGAAGTCGCTATCCGGCGGCACCACGATCGGCGTGCCGGCATCCAGCGCCTGATCGTATGCACGCATGGACCGATAGAAGGCGGCAAACTCGGGATCGCGGCCATAGGCGCGCGCAAAGATTCGGGCGCGCTCGGCGTCGCCCTCCCCACGCAAGCGCTCCGACTCCTCCTGCGCCGTGGCGCGGATGATGGCGGCGTCGCGCTCGCCCTCCGCGCGAATGCGGCCGGCCACCTGCTGGCGTTCGGAGCGCATGCGCTCATACACCCGATCGCGGGTTTCGTCGGGAAGGTCTGCCTGGCGGATACGCACGTCCACGACGTTGACGCCGAGTTCGGTGGCGGCCGAGGCGTTCAAGTCGGCCTCGATCACCTGCATCAGTTGGGCGCGACGGCCGGAAATGATCTCGTTTGAAGTCGCCGAGCCGAGCGCGCGGCGAATAGCGGATTCGGCGAAGGTCTCCAGGCGCGAAGCGCCGCCTTCCTCGCTGATCGCGCTTTGATAAAAACGCCGCGGATCGACAATGCGCCAGCGTACGACGGCATCGACGATCAGCCGCTCCTGATCGGAAGCGACGATCGGCTGACCCTCAATCGTCAGGCCGATATTGCGTTTGTCATAGACGATGACACTGTCGACGAACGGGATCTTCACATAAAGGCCCGGCTCTTCGGTGCCTACCTCGTTGATAGCGCCGACATACTCGCCGAAGCGCAGGATGATCGCCTGGCGATCCTGCCGCACGATGAAGATCGTGTTGGTGACGATGAGCAGCGCAATCAGCGCGGCGACGCCAATGACGACGAGATTGCGTTGCATCAGCGCCCCCCCTCGCCTTGGGTTGCCGGCGCGTTGCGGCGAACCATGCCCTCGAGCGGCAGATACGGCACCGCGCCGCCGCGTTGATCGAGGATGATCAGGTTGCCGCGCTGGTACACGCGCTCCATGGTCTCCATGTAAAGGCGGTCGCGGGTTACCTGCGGCGCCTGCCGATATTCGCCATGGACGGCGACGAAGCGTTCGGCCTCACCAGTCGCTTCGCGCACGACGCGCTCGCGATAGGCCTGCGCTTCATTGACGATGCGCGCGCGGTCGCGCTCAGCATTGTTGACCAGCGTCTCGGCGTCCTGGCCGGCGTTGACAACATCGTTGAACGCCTCGATGACGGCCGACGGCGCAGCGGCCCGCAGCAATTCCACCTGCAGCACCTGAACGCCGGATTCGTATTCGTCGAGCACCTGCTGCATCAACTCCTCGACGCCTTGCTCGACGGCGCCGCGTTCAGTCGTGATGATCGGCTCGAGCTGGCGACGGCCGATCACTTCGCGCATGGCGCTTTCGGCCACGTTGCGCACCGCCGTATCCGGCTCGCGCACATTGAAGGTGAAATCGAAGACGTCCTTGATGTTGTAATAGATGCGGAAGTGGATCTCGACGATGTTGCGGTCTCCGGTGATCATCAGGCTCTCGTCCGGATTGTCGGCGATGGCGTCCTGATTGCGCGTGACAAAGCCAATTTCGGTCGTGCGCTGCCCGGTGACGTTGACGACGCGGTGCGCCTCGAACGGCGTGGGCGCGCGCCAGTGCGCGCCTGGACCGGTCGTGCGGTTATAATCGCCAAAGCGCGTGATGACGGCTTGCTCGCCTTCGTCGACAAAGTAGATGCCCGTCATGATCCAGCCGACAACGAAGATCGCCGCCACGAGCGGCAACGAGATCGGGCTGCGCCCGCCGCCGCCACGGCCGCCGCCGGGGCCGCCGCCAAAACGAAACCGCTCCCGCCACTGGCGCAGCATCTCTTCGAGATCGGGACCTTGTTGCGGCGGTCGCGGCGGCTGTCCCCACGGGCGGCGCGGTCCGCTGCCCCACGGTCCCTGCCCGCCGCCGGAGCCGCTCGACTGGTCGTTCCAAGGCATTAGAAGACTTGTTCCCCGCCGTTCTGGAAGTTTACGCGCGCCTTCTGGCGGCGTGTGCGGCGCTTTGCTGCGCCGCTACGCGCGCCGATATGTGACGCCTGTGTTATGGGATCAACCATGAACAACCGGTTGGCGCAGCTCAAACAACAGCTCCAAGACCGTCTGGATGCGATCGAGGACCCCTTGACCGGCAAGGGTTTGTTCACCTCCGGCCGCGTCGCGGGGCTTGCGGCGAGCGGGGATGGCAAGGTCTCGTTCACTATCGAAGCGCCGGCTGACGCAGCGCGACGCTACGTCGAAATCCGCGATCGGGCCGAAGCGGAGGCGCGTGCGGTGCGCGGCGTGACCAGCGTCATCGCCGTGCTGACGGCGCATGACGCCCAACCGGCCAAACGCGGCGGCATAGCCGGGGTCAAACATGTTATTGCCGTTGCGAGCGCCAAGGGTGGCGTCGGCAAGTCGACCGTCGCAGTCAATCTTGCGTGCGCTTTTGCCGCGCTCGGGCGGCCCACCGGGCTACTCGATCTCGACGTTTATGGACCCTCTGCGCCCACACTGCTGGGCGTCGCCGGCAAAAAACCGAAGATGAACCCTGACAAGACCTTGCAGCCGTTGGAGGCGCATGGCTTGGCGACGATGTCGATCGGCTATCTGGTCGATCCCAATTCGGCGATGATCTGGCGCGGCGCGATGGCGACGAGCGCCGTCCGGCAGATGCTCGATGAAGTGGCCTGGGGCGATCTGGACGTGCTCTTGCTCGATTTGCCGCCTGGCACCGGCGATGTGCAATTGACATTGCTGCAGCGCGTGCCGATCGCCGGCGCCACGATCGTCTCGACGCCGCAGGAGCTCGCGCTGGCCGACGTGCGCCGCGGCCTCGCCATGTTCGAGAAAACGCGCGCGCCGGTGCTCGGCGTGATCGAGAACATGGCGTATTTCGAAACGCCCGACGGCGCGCGCAGCTACATTTTTGGCAAAGGCGGCGCGCGGCGCGTTGCAGCGGAAGCTGGCGCGCCGTTCCTGGGCGAAATCCCGATCGATGTGGCGCTGCGTGAAGCCAGCGACGCCGGTGCGCCGCTGGTGGCGACGCAGCCAAACCATCCAGTTGCGCAGCGATTCCGCGAGATCGCCGAAGCGGCCTTGGCCAACGTCGCGCGCCTCAACAAGCCCACGCCAAGAATTCAAGTGGATTAACACGCGCCAGCTCAACGACACTCGCGATAGGCTTCCGCGTACGGCCGGTCGAAGCAATTGCGAAAGCCATCGACCACATCGAGGTTGCTCGGCCAGACGATGCTGTCTGCGAACGCATCGCCATAGCGCTGCCGCGCCTGTTCGACCGCCTCCCGAAACCCTTGAGGCTCCGGCAAGGTCGCGAGTTCGGCTCGGGCGCTATCAAGCGCCACGCGATCGCGCCTAAGGAAGGCCAAAGTCGCGTCGAGATAAAGATCGTCGGCGCGGAGCATCGGGTGGTCGAGGCCGTGCCGCGTGCTTTCGAATAGGACGATGGCCGCGTCGTACTGCCCGGCCGCGGCGCGCATCTGCCCTTCATGCCAACGCAAGGAGCGCTGGTTCCGCTCATCAACGTCGGCGGCATGAGCGGCGCGATAAGCGGCGATCAAATCCGCGGCGGCCGCAAGACACCCT
>CAZHWA010000180.1:0-5323 GCA_964536175.1 uncultured Terricaulis sp.
CCAACAGGGGCTTCATCATGCAATTGTCTCCTATTGCGTCCCGTCCGGCGGCTTGTTGGAAGCGCGCCAGCGGTATTAACGCAGCGCCATGAAACCGGGTTCCTATGCGAAACCGCAGATCGACGAGACACAGGCGCAAATCTGGCGCTTATCCCAAGCAACGGAATCTACTGCAAAAAACCAGCCGCACCGAATCTGACACGCCCCCGATCGGCTGGCTTGCGGGTCGTGCGCGGCTATAAGGCGTCGAAGCGAGGACGAGATGAGCCTGAACGAAGACCAGCAGATGATCGTCGAGACCGCGCGCGCTTTCGCGCAGGATCGGCTTCGCCCCAACGCCGCCCGGTGGGAGCAAGAGGGGCTGGACCGGGCCGTGCTGCGAGAGCTGGCAGGGCTCGGTTTTGCCGGAATCTATGTCAGCGAAGAGCATGGCGGCTCCGGGCTGACGCGCCACGACGCGGCGCTGATTTTCGAAGAATTGTCGCGCGGCTGTGTGGCGACCGCGGCGTTTCTCTCCATCCACAATATGTGCGCCTGGATGATCGACAGTTTCGGCGCTGACGAGCAGCGCGCGCGCTGGCTGCCGCAGCTGGCGACGATGGAGAAAATCGCCTCCTATTGCTTGACCGAACCTGGTTCGGGCTCAGATGCGGCGGCGCTGCGCACCACCGCCAAGCCTGACGGCAACGCCGACTATGCTATCAATGGCGCCAAAGCGTTCATCTCCGGCGCCGGCTTTTCCGATCTTTACGTCCTTATGTGCCGCACTGGCGAGGAGGGGCCCAAGGGCATCTCCACGGTGCTGGTCGAGAACGGGACGCAAGGGCTTTCCTTCGGCAAGATGGAAGACAAGATGGGCTGGCGCGCCCAACCCACCGCGATCGTCAACTTCGAAGACTGTCGCGTGCCGGTCGACAACCGGATCGGGCCGGAAGGCGAGGGTTTCAAATATGCGATGAAAGGGCTCGATGGCGGGCGCCTCAATATTGCCGCCTGCGCGCTCGGCGGCGCACAGGACGCGTTCGATCGCGCGCTCGCCTACGTGCAGGAGCGCAAGCAGTTCGGCAAACGCATCGCCGATTTTCAGAACACGCAATTCACCCTCGCCGACATGGAGACCGATCTCGCCGCTTCGCGCGCGCTGTTGCACCAGGCCGCCAGGAAGCTCGACGCCAAGGCCCCGGACGCCACCAAGTTCTGCGCCATGGCCAAGCGTTTCGTCACCGACACGGCGTACAATGTGGCCGACAAGGCGCTGCAATTGCACGGCGGCTACGGCTATCTCGCCGATTACGAGGTCGAACGCATCCTGCGCGATCTGAGGGTGCACCGCATTCTCGAAGGCACCAACGAGATCATGCGGGTCATCGTCTCGCGCGAGCTTCTGAAGTAAACATTGCGGCAATCGCCATGAGGTTGGCCGGAAAGAGGTGGTGAAATGATCCTGCGCGCGATGGGGCTGGGCTTTGTGTTGTGGCTGGTCAACGCGGCCATCTTCCGTTTCGCCGGGCAGATGTTCTTCAATCCGGGCGTCGCGCCGCCTTTTGCCTTGTTCGGCGTGGTTATCCTCATCGGCGCCATATTGACTTTTCTTGGCGTCAAGCTGCTCGGCGTAGCGCGCGGCGATGAATGCGAAGCCGCCGTGGCGCTGGCGTTTCCGAGCCTGCTCTTGAACGCGTTGCTGACGCACGAGTTTGCGATGATCTTCCCCAATCTCGACGCCGGACTCGACGGCGTCTACGGCGGTCTGGCCATGATCTACGCTGCGGTCATGGTGTTCACCGGCCTCTTCATGACCCGGCTGGCGCCGCAGGACGAGCGCGTGTGAGGCGGCGCGATGTGCTTGTCGCCGCCGCGGCGCTGGCCGGCTGCGCCAGCATGAGCGAATCCGTCGCTCATCGTCCCATCGTCATCGCCCATCGCGGCGCCAGCGGCGAACGGCCCGAGCACACGATGGCCGCGTATCGTCTTGCCATCGCTCAAGGGGCGGACTTCATCGAGCCGGATTTGGTGATGACGCGCGATGGCGTGCTGGTATGCCGCCACGAGAACGAGATGTCCGGCACGACCGATGTGGCCGAGCGGCCCGAGTTCGCAGAACGGCGCCGCGTGCAGCAGATTGACGGCGCGTCGGCGCAAGGCTGGTTCGTCGAGGATTTTACGCTTGCTGAGCTGAAAACGCTGCGCTGCAGAGAGCGGCTGCCGCAGCTGCGTCCCGCCAATACTGTGTTTGACGGGCAGGACGAGATTCCAACCTTCGCCGAGGTCTTGGCCTTGGCGCGCGAAGCCGGCGCGGGCGTCTACCCGGAGCTGAAGCATCCGACGTTCTTGCGTGAGCAGGGTCTCGATCCTGTGCCGGCGTTCATTGCCGCGGTGCGCGAAGCCGGCGGCCAGGCGACGGCCGACCGCATGTTTGTACAATGCTTCGAGATCTGGCCGTTGCGCCAGCTGGCCGAGATGTCGTCGGTTCGCTGGACCTGCGTGCAGTTGATCGCGGCGCGCGGCGGGCCAACGGACCGGCCCGATCTCAGCTACGCCGACATGTTGCGCGATGAAGGCCTGCGTGCGATCGCCGGCTATGCACGCATAATTGGGTTGGAGAAAACGCTGATTGTCCCGCGCGACTCGGGCGGCCGTTCGCTCGCGCCGGCCGATCTGGTCGAGCGCGCGCATGATGCGAACCTCCTGGCGCACGCCTGGACATTCAGGGCCGAGAATTATTTTTTGCCTGCGGAGCTTCGGCGCGGGGATCCCGCCGCGCCCGACTACATGCGCCAGCACGGCGATCTCGCCGCGGAGCTGCGCGCATTCTACGCCGCCGGCGTCGACGGTGTGTTCAGCGACTTTCCCGCAGCGGCCGTTGCGGCGCGCGGCCAGGCCTAGAAGTTGTCGGTGTCCGGGGGCTGGTCGAACAAATCGCGGGTGTCGAGTTCGTCGGTGCGATTGCTCGAATCGTCAGGATCGTTTGCGCCTTCGAGCCCAGGCGTTTCATAGAACGGATTGCCGAACAGCGGAAACGTTCCCGCTCCCTGCGCCGTCTCGTAGCGCCCACGCCAAAGGAATGGGCGCGAGGCCGTACCATTGGCGAAGAATTCCACTGCAAGGCCGGGGTCGTTGAGTTCGATCGGCGGGCCATTGCTCGGTGTAAATGTCGCCCGGCCTTCGTCGAGGATGGCGAACATGCGCCCGTTGATGAACAGAAAATCCACGATCGTGCCGCGCACGCCGATGGTCGCAACCGGCGTGCGGATCTGATAGCTGCGCGGATCCTGTTGGCCGGAAACGAATCGAAGCGCGCCGCTGGTCAATCCGACTGCAACATCGCCGACCGAGCGGTTCGGGTCGTACACATAGCGGTCCAGCGTGATCTCGGAGCGTGGACCGACCGTGAGGTTGGTCTGATCGGCGAACAGCAACTGCGCAACGCTGTCGGCGCCAGTGCTGATGCGCTCGTTCTGGAAAACCGGATTGCCGACGGCGAGCCGCCGTTCCTGACCCGAGAGCGTCGCCGTCACCTGATTGCGCACCGCGGCTGCGGCGCCGATCCGGTCCGCGTTCTGGGCGAACGCAGCTGGGCTCAGGCAAAGCGACGCCATGGCGACGCTGAGGGCGATAATGGGCCGCCGCATGGGCTCGATCCTTTCTGAGACGAGCTGAAGCGCGGATGAATGTTACGGGGGGCGGCGCCCTGTGGCAATCTTGGAGTGTGACGCCGGCGCCGGGGCGTTATTCAATCGAGAGGCGAGTCGCGTGGAAACGCTTGAAGTGCGCAGGTGAACAGCCTTTACTGGCGGCGCTTCAGAACGGGCAAGGCGTCGGGGACACGCATATGGCGCGCCAGCGAAAGATCGGAAGCCTCTGCCGCGTGCTGTTGCTGGCGGCGAGCGTAACAGCGCTGACAGTCGGAACCGCGCAGCCGCAGGATCTTGCCGACCTCAACCGGCAGATCCTCGAAAACCCACAGGACGTCTCGCTCAATCTGCGTTATGCGCGCGCGGCCGAAGAGACGGGCCAGCTACGGCTGGCTCTGGCCGCCTACGAACGCATCCTGATCAACGATCCGTCCAACGCGGACGCCCGGCGCGGTTACGAACGCGTGCGCCGCCTGATCGAGCCGCCTTATACGATCACGCGGATCGAAGCCGGCGTGCGCTGGGATTCCAATCCGCTGAACGTCGACGTCGGCGAAGAAGAAGCCGCGACGGCGTATGCGCAGGCGACGATCGTGAATGAGCGCCGGCTCGGCGCGCAACGTTGGCGCTCCGTCGTCAATGCGCAAGTCGAACACACCCCGGATATCGATGAACTCAACTACGCTTTTCTCGGCGCTCAAACCGGCCCACTGTATCGCGCCGGCCCGCACAAAGCGGCGCTTCCCGCAATCGGCGGCGGCATCGCCAGTCTCGATGGCGATTATTATTTTGGCGAGATCAACGCCGGCCTCACCGTCGAGGGACGCAGCGACGCCTTCTCCTATTGGTGGCGCGTACGCGGCGGCTGGCGCGACTATGGCGAAGACTCTACGGCCGAAGAGGGGCCTTACGCCGAACTGATCGGCGGCTTCACCGCCCCGCGCTTCCTCTCAGAGCGCGGCACGCTGGTGTTGATTCCCTGGGCGCGCTGGAGCGATGTGGAAGGCAGCGCCTTCGATTTCTTCGACGAATATGCGCCGGGTCAATACGTCGAATACGGCATCGACGCCGAGTACAGGCATCGTCTGACCGACCGTCTCTCCATTGCGGCCGGCGCGCGCGTGCGCGAACGAGAGTTCGACCGGACTACAATCGGCCCGAGTACGCGCAGCGACACCTATTTCGCGCCGAGCGCCAGCGTCACCCTCACCAATGTGCTGCCGTGCGCATGCGACGTGCGCGCACGCTACCAGCACCGTGACAACGACTCCAACGACGCGGCAGCCGAGTACGAAGCCGATCAGGTTTCGCTCTCCTTGATCGCGCGCTTCTGAATTCAGCTTACTTCTGTTTCGATCACGCCATCCCATTTGCCGACGCCTGACGCCGTCATCCGGGCGATGCGCGTCTCATAGACGTCGTAGAGTTTGGCCAGCGGCGCCGGCGATGCAGCACGCAAGCGGGCCAGCAGCGCACGCGCCTCGTCCCAATGGGCGGCGCGATAGCGGGCGAGAAACCGCGCGTGCTCTGCAGAGGCCGCCTGGTTCGGCAGCAGCGTGAACACCCGCGTCGGCGTCTTGCGGCCTCTTAGCCGCACCAGATCGACTTCGATAAAAGCCAGTTCCGGCACGGCCTTTATCGTCCGCTCGCCGGCCAGCAGCGGCAGGCCATAGGCCTTGGTGAGCTCTTCC
>CAZHWA010000181.1:0-2886 GCA_964536175.1 uncultured Terricaulis sp.
TCGTCCTCGGGAAACTCCTCTTCATCCTCGAGCAGCGGCACCGAATCGTCGTCGCCGTCTTCGCCGAGGTCGGCCTCGTCCTCGGAGAAGCCTTCCGGCAGCTCATCGCCGCTCGGGGGCACGACATCGTCCTCGTCCTCGTCGGTGACCAGCGGTTCGGCCTCGGCCTCGGCGTCGACCTCGGCGGTCACCTCGGCCTCGGCCTCGTCGTCGTCGTCGTCGCTGTCGGCGCCGGGCTTCTTTGCAGCCTCGAGTTCCTCTTCGTCCTCATAGTCAGCGTCGTGCGCGGCGACCCGCGAGCGGCCGCGGCGGATTCGCACGCCATCGTCATTGGGGTCGAAACTCGTCGTGCACTTGGGGCAGACGGCCGGGCGGCGCTGCAGATCGTAAAACTTGGCCCCGCAACTGGGGCAGACTTGCTTCTCGCCTAACTCCTGCTTGGCCAAAGCAGCCTCTCCTAGCTTGCGCCTATCGCGTGCGGGGCGCTCGCTTGCCACCAACCAAACGCCCTGTCAAAAGCTTTGTCGCTCCCAAAACCCACCGGCCCGAACGAGTGACGTCATGCGTCTCAGAGCGCGATTTGCCGGGCCCCTGACGGGTCGCGCGCGTCCCCCCGGGGACAAGTCGATCTCGCATCGCGCGCTGATCATGGGCGCCCTCGCGCACGGCCGAACCGAGATCGAAGGGCTGCTGGCCGCCGACGATGTAAAGGCGACGGCCGCGGCGCTGCGTCTGTTCGGCGCACAGATCGACAAGGCCGGCGAACAGGTCTGGGCGATCGAGGGGATTGGCGGCTTCACGCAGCCGGCGGAAAGCATCGATTGCGGCAATTCCGGCACCGCCGCGCGGCTGCTGATGGGCGCGGCCGCACCCTATCCGCTCAGTGCGCGCTTGGATGGCGACCAATCCCTGCGCAAGCGCCCGATGAACCGGGTCATGGCCCCGCTGACGCAGATGGGCGCGCGCTTCGATACGTCGAACGGGCGTCTGCCTCTGATCATGCACGGCGGCAAACTCAAGGGCGTGTCCTACCGATCGCCAGTGGCCTCGGCGCAAGTCAAATCGGCGGTGTTGCTGGCCGGGCTCAAAGCGGACGGCGAAACCGTGCTGATCGAACCGGAACGCTCGCGCGATCACACCGAGCGCATGCTGAAGGTGTTCGGCGCCGAGTACGACGAGATCGAAATCGACGGCGCGCGCCATCCGCGCGTGCGGCCGGGACCGCTGACGGGGACCGACATCTATGTCCCCGCCGATCCGTCCTCAGCGGCGTTTCCCGTGGCGGCGGCGCTGATCTTGGCCAAGTCGCAGGTGCGTATTGAGGACGTGCTGGTCAATCCGCTGCGGCTGGGCTTTTTCGAAACCATGCTCGAAATGGGCGGCGCCATCGCCTACGAGGAGCGGCGCGATCCCATCGGCGAGCCAATCGCCGATCTGGTCGTAAGCGCCAGCGAACTGAACGGCGCCAGCCCGCCGGCGCGGCGCGCCCCGGCCATGATCGATGAATTTCCCATCCTCGCCGTCGTGGCTGCGTTTGCGCACGGCGTGACACGCATCGTTGGCGCCGCAGAACTCAGGGTGAAGGAAAGCGATCGCATCGCCACAATGGTGGACGGCCTGCGCGCCTGCGGCGTTGAGGCCGAAGAACTGGACGACGGGCTTGTGGTGAACGGGCGCGGGCCGAAAGGCGTGCGCGGCGGCGCGGAAATTCGAACGCACGGCGACCACCGCGTGGCGATGTCGTTCCTCGTGCTCGGCATGGCCGGCAAAGAGCCGGTGACAGTGGATGACGCAGATATGATCGCCACCTCGTTTCCGGGCTTCGTCGACTGCATGACGGCCCTGGGCGGCGACATTCAGATCCTTTACACGCCCAGCGCTTGGTTGTTCCGTAGGAACCGCCGCAACCTGATCTCGGACGATGCGTTCTTCCCCGCGAAGGAGGAATGCATGCGTACGATCTTTACCGCAGCTGCACTGTTGGCGACCGCTTCTCTCGGCGGCATCGCCATCGCCCAAACCAAACCTGTCGATCCCACGCCGGTGGCGACGCCCGCCATAGCCGCGCCGATCAACGACGCGCGCTCGCTGGCCAGCGATCGCGAGGTCGGCGAAGCGCGGCGCGCTTACCGCGCCGCATGTCAACGCCATGAAAGCTTCGGCTTCTGCGATTGCGTGACCGCAGGCGTGGCGCAGGCGCTGATGCCAGCCGAGGTGCGCATCGCCGCGCGCACGTTCGGCGAGCGAATCCCGGCTCAGGGCGACGCTTTTGTGGCTGACGAAAGCGACAGGCCAGAGCCGGGCGCGAGCTCGGCGACGCGCATCGCCCAGGTCGAAGCCCACTACGCCAACACCTGCGCGCAATTCCGCTAAGCGGCGTCCGCCGCGCCAGCGCGCGTCACATCCTCGCGTGGGGCGCCCCGCGCGAGGATCGATGTCGCCGCCATGTCGGCCGTGGTGTTGCCGAGGGTGCGGAAAATATCCGGGATAACTTCCACGGCGATGAGGATGCCGAGCAAGTCGGTGGGCACGCCGAGCGCGAGGCAAATGGGCGCGATCGAAGCGATGAAGGAGACCTGTCCCGGCAGCCCGACCGAGGCGATCGACACCGCGTACGCGACGACCACGGCGCTGGCCATCTGCAGCACCGTCGGGTCGATACCGTAAAGATGCGCGATGAAGAAGCAGACGGCGAGGTTGGCCACCGGGCTGGTGAACCGGAACACGGCTACCGCAAGCGGCAGCACGACGTCGGCGATATGCGGCTGAATGCGCAGCGGCCCCAATGCTGCGTGCAACATGGCCGGCAGTGAGGCCAGCGAGCTTTGTGTAGAGGCGGCGATGGCCCAGACTGGAATCGCAGCATTGATAAAGCGGCCAACAGGT
>CAZHWA010000181.1:2896-5323 GCA_964536175.1 uncultured Terricaulis sp.
GTTGACGACCCAACGTGATGGCGATCAGCCAAGCAAGCACGGTCGAAGCCGCGGTAACGCCAGCGACCACAACGACGTAGTGCGCCAGCGTGCCGGCAGCGCCGAGGCCCGCCTGCAGACCCACGCCGATGGACAGGCCGAAGACGCCGATCGGCCCGGCCAGCAAAATCCAACGCACGACGATGACCATCGCTTCGGACACGGCGCGGAAGAACTCGATCACGCGGCCGCGCATGTGCGGCGGCAGCTGGGTGGCGGCAAAGCCGAAAAAGACCGAGAAGACGACGAGCTGAAGGATATTGTTCTCAGCCGCTGCTGCGACCGGGTTGGCCGGCGCCAAGCCCTGCAACCAGCTTACGAACGTGGGAGGCTCGCGGATTTCTACCGCGTCGGCGCCGGCGCTGCCAACGAAGGCTTCGGCCGCCGCCCGCTCGACCGGCCAGAGAGCCAGCCAGCCCTCGGTGGCTGCGATGCCGAAGAGCGCCGCAAAGAAAATGAGCGTGGTGAACAGGAGCACGGCGCGGCCGACCAGACCCCCGGTCTTGGCCGCATCGGCGACCGAACCGATGCCGGTGATCAGCAGCGACACGACCAGCGGCACCACAGTCATGCGCAGCGTATTGAGCCACAGGCCGCCGAACGATTCGATCACTTCGGCAGCGCCGGTCAGACCGGGCGCGTAGGCGCGCACCAGCGCGCCGGCGATCAAGCCGGCGATCAACGCGGCCAGGACAATGAGACTGATCCACTTCACGCGCGCCGTCCCGCAGGCGTCGGCTGGTAGCCGATGGCGCGGAAAAGGCAACGGCAATGTCGCAGGGCGCACGCTGGAGCGAGCTGCGCTCAGCCGGCCGTGGCGCTTAGGTTGTGCCCCAATATACAGGTTAGAGCGGCGCCCGCTCGATGCGGCCTACGGCGTCGACGGCGGCGCGCACATCCGGCCGCTCCCGTATCGCCGCCTTGCGGCGTTCGATCTCAGCTTCCTGCTCGGAAAGCACGACCGGCGGCGGCTCGTAGATCTGAAGCGCTAGCAACGCCGTATCGCGATGCTCGGGATCGCCGAGTCGGCTGATATCAGCGGCCGCCGCGCCGTCGATATCGCCGATGCACAACAAGGCGCGCCGGGCCACGCATGCTCATCGTTCCCCTCTGCCCATCGCAGCGCGAGCTTACACCTCAGCCGCCTCGCGGACACGCTCGGCCTGCAGTTGGGCCGCTGCGGGCCTGAATTCCAATTCGCCGTCCTCGATGCGGCCGTAGCGCAGATCCATGATGTCGTGGACATAGCTCTGGCGCTGTTTCCACGGCGCGCGCGCCGTCTGCTTCGGCAGAATGTGTCTGGCGCGCTGGAAATAGCCGGAGGAAAAGTCGACGAACGGGCGCTCTTCGACCGGTCCTTTGAGACGGGGCGTCGCCTGCGCCAGCTCATATTCGTCCATGTAATTGATGAGCCGGCAGGCGTATTCGAGGATGAGATCGGCGCGCAGCGTCCAGGACGCATTGGTGTAGCCGAACACAGAAATAAGGTTGGGCACGTCCGAGTACATCGCGCCCTTGTAGGTGTAGGTTTTGCCCGTCTCGATCTTGCGCCCGTCGACACGGACGTCGGCGCCGCCGAGGGTTTGCAGAATGAGGCCGGTGGCCGCGACCACGATGTCTGCTTCTACGTACCGACCCGATTTGAGATTGATCCCGGTCTCGGTGAATTCCTCGATGTGGTCGGTGATCACCGAAGCTTTGCCGGCTCGGATCGCTTCGAACATGTCGTTGTCCGGGACGAGGCAAAGCCGCTGCTCCCACGGCTTATAGGGCGGCGTGAAATGTTTTTCGATCGTCTCTTTCGGCAATTGCTCTTCGAGGCGCTTCATCAGCCGCCTGGAGAACGCTTTGGGCCGCGTACGCGCAAAGCGGAAGAAGAACTGCTGGAAGAAGGTGCGGAAGCCGCGATTGATGTCGTAGGCGAGCTGCGGGGAAAACCACCGGCGCAGGCGCTGGCCCAGTTCGTCGACCGCCGGCAGCGAAATCATGTAAGTGGGGGTGCGCTGCAGCATGACGACGTGGGCCGCTTTGTCGGTCATAGCCGGCACCAGTGTCACCGCCGTTGCACCCGAGCCGATCACCACCACGCGTTTGCCGGAATAATCGAGGTCTTCCGGCCAGAGCTGCGGCTGGACGATCGGACCTTTGAAGCGCTCCATGCCCTTGAACTCGGGCAGGTAGCCATGTTCGTACTTGTAATAGCCCGCGCACATCAGGATGAAGTTTGCGGTGAAACGCTTCGCGCCGCCCTCGTGCTCCGCTTCCACGGTCCAGCGCGCGGCGCCCGAATCCCAGTCGCAACGCCTGACCTTGTGTTTGAAGCGGATGTGCCGGTCGATGCCATATTCGCGCGCGGTCTCGTTGACGTACGTCCAAATGGCTGGGCCG
>CAZHWA010000182.1:0-5320 GCA_964536175.1 uncultured Terricaulis sp.
CATCTGGCCAAACCAACAGAAGGCGCTCAATATCGGCGACAAATACGCCAGCCTCGATGCACCGGGCAAAGCCGCCGCCGCAAAGACGGCCATGATGTTCTCGCGCATCAATACTTTACTGTCGGCGCCAATGCTGGTGGCGATGACCGGCGCGAGCACGCTGTTCTAGGCATTGGATGTATGGGAGCGGGGATTGGGTTAGGAAAGCGCGGTGCGCGCTACTAGACCCCAATCTCTAATTCCCAATCGCGAGCTGAACGCCGACGTTCGCAGGCACGACGAAGACCGCTGGCTTGCCAGCCGCTTCGCGCCGCCTGATGTGCGCGCGTCCCTGATCGCGATCTACGCGCTGAATTACGAGATTGCGCGCACGGCCGAGGTCGTAACCCAACCGGCGATCGGCGACATTCGGCTTGCATGGTGGGCTGAGGCGCTGGAAGAGATTGCCGCAGGAAAGTCGCCGCGGGCGCACCCCACTTTGGACGCGGCCGCGTCCGTGTTACGTGCTGCGCCGCAGACGCTGTCGTTGTGGCGGCGGCTCATCGCGGCGCGCGGCAAGGACTTGGACGCGGCGCCCTTCGCCAACTGGTCCGAAGTGGAAGACTATCTGGACGCCGCCGCCGGCGGGGTCATGCGGATCGCGCTCGTCGCCTGCGGCGTTGACCCAAACCAGTATACGCCATTCATTGCAGCCGCCGCCCAAGCCTGGGGCGCGACCGGCCTCCTACGCGCCGAACCACATTGGCGCGCAAGAGGCCGGGCGGCGATCCCGCGGGCAGGCGGCGTGCGGGACGATCTCGTTGCACATGCGCACATCGCCCTCGCACAGACGCGGACGCACTCACGCACACTCCCGGAAGCGGCTTTCCCCGCGCTCGGTTATGTCAAGCTCGCTGGAGCGTACCTGCGCGCATACGAGCGCGGCGGTCCGCCGCCGCCGCTGCTGGCGCGCCAGCTTGAGCTCGTCTTGGCGTCGGCGACGGGCCGCTTTTGACGAAAGCGTCTAGCGCTGTTCGCGCACGGCGCGCGAAGCCTCGCGTAGACGCTGGTCGAGCCGCTGGCGATCGAATCCGGAGACCTGCTCGCCATTGATGATAAAAAGCGGCGTTGCGGTATTGCCTATGTCGATCGCCATCGCGCGGTTGTCTTCCAACAGTTGCGTGACTTCGGCGCTGTTCATGGCGCGACGCATGCGCGGCACGTCGATGCCGTTCTGGCGCGCGAGCTGATCGATGCGCTCTGAAGTAAGATCGCCGCGAAAGTTCATCAGCGCGCGGTGGAACTGCCAATAGCGGCCCTGCGGCATGGCTGCGATGGCCGCGCGCGAGGACTCCATCGAAGCTTCGCTAAGGATGGGGAATTCCTTGAATACGATGCGCACATCGTTACGCGTGCGGCGAATGTCATCCACCCATTCGAGCGCGGCGTGACAAAAGGTGCAGCGATAATCGAAGAACTCGACAATCACGACGGGCCCGTCTGAGGGGCCCATTGAAAAGTCGCGCGGGTCCGACTTCATCCGCTGCCAACGCTCGGAGGCGGTGCGTTCCGCAAGCGCGTCCAGCGCATCGCGCAGCACATCGGGGTTGCGAACCAGATAGTCGCGCACCACGGCGCGGATTTCCGCCTGCTCCTGCGCGTTGAAACTTTGCGCTGACGCGGACGCCGACGCGGCGAACACCGCAAGCAAGAACGAAACAATCATGCGCGCCATAGGCGACCTCCGGCGTGTCTGGAGCAGATGGCCGCTTTTGCGACTGCCCGCAAGCTCAGCTGCGCCGCCCGGCCTGGCGCTGCATTTCCATCACGCGCTGACTGGAAAACTCCACAAGGTCTAGCGCGCGCACGTACGAGGGAGTGCCTTGTTGCAGCCCACGGCGCGCACGTTCGGCGAAGCTGAGTGCGGCCGGATAATTGCCGATGGCGAAATTCTGCTCGGCTGACGCGAGTTCGGCCAGAGGTTCGTTGCCTTGCAGATTGCGCGCTTGCGCCAGCTCGCGCCAGGCGAAAGCGTTGTCTGGTTCTTGGGCAAGGGCCGCCTGCAGCAACGGCGCTGCTTCATCGGCGCCGCGGCGATCGTGGGCGGCGATCAGGGCGCGCGCCAGATTGATCTGGAACAGGGGTTGACCCGGTTCGAGCTCGAGCGAGCGCCGATGGTAGGGGATCGACTGGGCTGCGCGGCCACTGTCGAACAGCACCTGACCCATCAATTCCTGATAGTAGGGATTGGCGGGTTCTTCCGAGATCAGACTCTCGAGTTCGCTTTGTGCGTCGGACAACCGGTTCACCCGGTAATATGCGATTGCGCGGGCATAGCGCGCAGGTGCTGACGAATCCGTCGCTGGATAGCGTGCGAGGGTCTGGCCCTGACTGCGGATAAAGCCGATCAGTTTTGCCTGCATCATGCGAAAGCGGCGCAGGTTCTCCTCGGTGTCGACTGCGTCGTAATGACTGGCGCCTTCAACCCGCGGGCGCAGCGTTTCAACCCGGTCTGACGCTTGCGGGTGGGTTTGCATGTAGGGCGGGATGTTGCGCGTCGCATACCCGTAGCGTCGGCGCAGCTCGTCAAAGAAGGTCAGCAACCCCCGGCCGGTTTGGCCCGTTGCATCGAGATATTGCAGCGCAGCCTGATCGGCGGCCGATTCCTGGGCCTGGCTGTGACGGACGAAAGTGCCCATGGCAAAGGCCTGCGAGCCGCCGATCAAAGCTGCGCCGGCGTCAGGCGCACCGGCGGCGATCGCGAGCACGCCAAGCCCGATCGATATGAGAGCCGTGCTCAGCGACTGGTTGATGGCCTCGCGCGAACGCACGAGGTGTCCTCCGGCGATGTGGCCGGTTTCGTGTGCGAGCACGCCGATCACTTCGTTCGGATTATCGGCTTCCAGGATCAAGCCGGTGTGCACGAAGATGTTCTGACCGCCGGCGACGAAGGCGTTAATCGAGTCATCGTTGATGATATACATGCGCACTTCTTCAGGGCGCAGGCCGGCAGCGACGAGCAGCGGGTCGGTGTAAACGCGCAGCGTGTCCTCGATTTCGGCGTCGCGGATGAGCGACTGCGCCGCTGCCTGGCCGCTTAGAGCAATGCTGAGCGCAAAGGCGCAGGCCACCGCCGCTGCACCGCGAACGCACTTCAACACCGCTGCAACCGTGGCGGACATGTCCGCTCCCTAGCTCGCGCCCGTCCTCGCCCCGAGAGGTTTGAAGCGCCGTTTTGCGGCGGGAGCAAGGCTGTAAAGCCTTGCCTTGCGGTCATCCGCCTTTCTTGGCCCATCGCGACAATCGCGACAGGAATTTCTCCCGCCGCTCTTGATCGGGCTCATAGGCAAGCGTGGCCGCATCGTACCGCGGCGGCGGCTCTTGCGCAGGCGGCGGCGCATCGGCTGGCCGCGCCCCCGTGGCGACGTTTTCGCTCGACGTGGCCGTCTCCATGGCCGGCTCGGCCGAAGGATGGACGATGATGTCGGCGCTGGGCGCTTCCACTTCGGGTTCGACAAGGTCCGGCTGGGCCTCCGGAGCGGCGACAACTGCGTGCGAATGGCGCGGCGGCCGCGGCGAGAGATGCTTCAGGTCGCTCGCGACGAAATCGAGCCATTCGCCGCCATCGACCTCGTAAATCCTGCGGCCGCCGCGGCCACGCCCACGGCGGCGCCGGCGGTTGCCGCCGTTGCGAACTTCGCGCGCCGCTAGAACCGGCGCGTCTGCAGCTTCCGCCTCCTCGCCAGCCTCCGCGGCGGTATCCTCGCCATTTTCGCGACGGCGGCGTCCGCCGCGACGGCCGCGCCGGCGACGGCCCCGCCGCCCGTCTGTTTCAGCGACGGCTTCCTCGTCTTCCCCTTCGCTCGCCTCGGCGGCTTCGGCGGCTTCGTCCTCGGCCTCGGCTTCTACCTCGATCCGGCGCGGACGCGGCGTCAGTTCAGCCTCCGCCTCGTCGGTGTCTTCGGCATAGCTGTCGGCGCTGACGTCGATCTCAAACTCGCCCTGGTGCAGTGCGTCGCTGGCGCTGACGCGCACGCGCACGCGCCGGTTGGCTTCGAGTTGAGCGAGTGCTTCACGCTTCTCATTCAGCAGATAGAGCGCAACGGACGCGGTTGCGCTCGCCTCGATCGTGCGTCCTTTTTGCTTCACTGCAGCCTCGTCCAGAGCGCGCAGCAAGGCGAGTGCGGCCGATTCCACCGAGCGCACGCGTCCCGAGCCCTGGCAGTATTCGCACACGTGGCTCGTGCCCTCGAGCACGCCGGTGCGACGGCGCTGGCGCGACAATTCGAGCAGGCCGAAGCCGCTGATCTTTCCCATTTGCACGCGGGCGCGATCGTGGCGCAGATTCTCTTTCATGCGCTTTTCGACGGAGCGGTCGTTCTTCTGCTCCTCCATGTCGATGAAATCGATGACGATAAGCCCGGCCAAGTCGCGCAGGCGCATCTGGCGCGCCGCCTCGTCGGCCGCTTCCAGATTGGTCTTCAGCGCCGTTTGCTCGATATTACGCTCGCGTGTGGCGCGTCCGGAGTTCACGTCGATGGCGACCAGCGCTTCGGCCTGATTGATGACGATGTAGCCGCCGGACTTCAGCGTCACGATTGGCGAGTAGATCGACTCCAGCTGCTTCTCGACGCCGTGCTTGGCGAAGATCGGCGTTGGATCCTTCCACAGATGCACGCGCTTGGCGTGGGAAGGCATCAGCATGCGGACGAAATCCTTGGCCTCCTTGTAGGCCGCTTCGCCGTCGACATGCACTTCGTCCACGTCCTTGTCGTAGAGATCGCGGATCGCACGCTTTACGAGCGAGCTTTCCTCGTAGATCAACGCCGGCGCAATCGACTTCAGCGTCTCGTCGCGGATCGTCTCCCAGGCGCGAGATAGATACTCATAGTCGCGCTTGATCTCGGTCTTGGTGCGTTTGGCGCCGGCGGTGCGGATGATGAGGCCCATACCGTGCGGCACGTCCAGGTCGGCAGCGATCTTTTTCAGCCGCTTGCGATCGGTGGCTTGTGTGATCTTGCGCGAGATGCCGCCGCCACGCCCGGTGTTGGGCATCAGCACGCAATAGCGGCCGGCAAGCGAGAGGTAAGTGGTGAGCGCCGCGCCTTTATTGCCGCGTTCTTCCTTCACGACCTGCACCAGCATGATCTGGCGGCGGCGGATGACTTCCTGGATCTTGTAGCGGCGCGTGAGGATGCGGCGGCGGCGCTCTTCGGCGGCGCCTTCATCTTCTTCTTCGTCGTCCTCGAGATCGGCTTCGGCGGCGGCCAATTCCGCCTTGATCGCTTCCTGATCGGCGTGCGGGATCGCGTAATAATCGGGATGGATTTCCGAGAAGGCG
>CAZHWA010000183.1:0-5312 GCA_964536175.1 uncultured Terricaulis sp.
ATAGCATGGAACATTCCGGGACAACACCGCTCATCGCCGCTGGACGTGATGAAAACGCGTCAAACTACTGGCCGGAAGGCGCCCGTGTCCGGGTCGAGCAACTCCAGGCTGCCGTCGGCTACGCCATAGCGGGCGCCGACCAGCTTGAGCCCGCGCCCGGCGATCGCCTCGCGGACGAAGGGAAAAGTGGCGAGGTTTTCCAGCGTAACGCGAATGGATTCATATTCGAGCGCAGTGTGAGGATCGCCAGGCAGGTCTTTGGCGCGGGCTTTGGCCGGATCCAGCAGCCCGATCCAACGGTCCAGAAAGGAATGGGGATCGCGGGGACGCTCGCTCAGGGCGGCGGCCACGCCCCCGCACTGGGCATGACCGAGCACAAGGATGGTTTCCACCTTGAGCTGGAGCACGGCGAATTCGATGGCCGCGCTGACTCCGTGGCGGTAACCGGCGCTATCTTCGAACGGCGGCGCCAGATTGGCGACATTGCGGATAACGAAGAGCTCGCCTGGGCCGGCATTGAAGATGGTGGCCGGGTCGACGCGGCTGTCCGAACAGGCGATCACCAATACCCTCGGAGACTGGCCCCGCTCGGCCAGCCGGCGGTGCAGCGCGCGCAATTCCGGCCAGCGCTGCTCGCGATAGATCCGGTAGCCCTCGATCAAATGCTCCATGATCTGCTTTGAGCCGGGTTAGACGCGACAGGCAAGTGGCGCCGGCCCGCTTCTCGCGCTGGGGGAGCATGGTTGCCATGCACAGCGGAGGCGTGCGCGCTCTTCCCAGCACAAGGAGAGACGATGCGGCGCGGGTTCGTCCGTCTGATAGCAAGCGCGTGCGCGATGCTCGCGCTCTGCGCCTGCGCGGCGACGCAAGCCCATCAGGCGCACGAGCGCGCGATGCTGACGCGGCGCATCGCCGACGACGCCATCGCCTACAATCAGGCCTATAGCGCCGCGATCAACGGCCAGATTCTGCTGAACATCCTGCGCGCCTACAACCGCCAGCCGCGACAATACATGTCGATGACCGGTTTTCAGAACTCGGTTCCGGATTCGCGCGTGGTCTCGCTCGGCATCGGCGCGTTGCCGCTCGGCGAGTTGGGCGAAGAATGGGGCGAGGGCGCGCTGGGCGTCGGCGTCGAAACCCAGCTTGAGCCGGAATACGCGGTCGAGCCGTTCGATAGCGACGACTTCTCCGCCATCGCCTTGCGCCCGACATCGACGGATGTGTTTCGGCATTATTGGGACAGCGGTTGGAATCGCGACCTGCTGCTCATTCTGCTGGTTGAGCAAATGGAGATTTCCGGCCAGCAGCCCGCGCTTCTTTCCAACAGCGCCGGGACGATCGCCGCCAACTGCCAAGGGGAAATGTATGCAAGCGGCGGCTGCGCCTTCGTGCGCGCTGCGCGCGAGCTTGCCCAGCGCACGCGCACCGCAGCGCGTTCGCCCGTGCCGGCGACAGAGTCGTGCTATCCGTTCGCGGCCTATGGCGTCGCGGAGGTGCGCCCACTGCAAAGCACGGGCGGGACGTGCCCTGTGACGATTGTCGTGGGCGAGGACGCCTATGCGCTGCAACTGCGCTCGCTCGACGCGATGATTTACTATGTCGGCGAACTGATCCGCCGCGACGGCGCCAATCCGCCGCCAGAGGGCGTGCTTGAGGCGCGCCTGCACGTGGCCGCGCCCGGATCGCCGCTGCAAACCACGCCGCTATTTCGCGTCGTGCCGGCCGATGCGACGAGCGAACGCGAATACGCCGCCAGCGTAACCTATGCAGGCCGGCGCTACTCGGCCGGCGCTCCGGCCAATGCGTTCTGTTTCGATCCGCGCGGGCCAGAATACTGCCAAGGACCCCCAGCCGACCGCTCCGGCACAGTGCTCGAATTGCTCACCGGCATTCTTGCCTACAACCAGTCCGCCGCCGCCGTGCGCGCGCCGCAGAGTTCGGTGCTGCAGACGCGCTAAACGCCGTGAGTTGTCGGCAGGCGCGCTCGCACGTAGGTTGACGGGATGCGTGGTACAATCCTGGGCGTGCACGACGGGCGCGGCGTGCTGATCGGCGTCAACGAGCAGCGGCTCGAGTTTCCCCTGAGCGAATGGCGTTCGGCCGGCGCGCCGGTCGCCGGGCAGGTCGTCGATTATCTTGAAGAGGGCGGACAGGCGCGCAGCGTGTTTGCCGTTCCCGGGATGGGGAGTACGCGGGCGGCCTCCGGCACGCTGATTCTGGCGGCGGTCGGCGTCGGCTGTCTTGCGCTCGGCTTCGTTCTGCCGATCGTGCCGACCATCATCGCCTTCGTCATCGGCGTGATCGCCGCTGCGCAAGCCCGCGCCGAAGGCGAGGAGACCGCGCTCCTGCTCGCGCGCATCGCCTGGATCGGCGCCCTGGTCATGCTCGGCATCGGCTTGCTGCTGGTGCTCGGCGTTGTTGCGTTGATCGGCACGCTCGGACTTGCCGGGGCGTGGCATGGGCTCGGGCCGATGGATTTCTAGTTGCCGGCCGGCGAGGAAGATTCGATGCGCCATGGCGGGCGCCGCCGATTCTCGCCGGCGCGATAAATGCAGATGGCGTTGCCGGCAGGGTCCGCCAGCCAGGCCTCGTACCAAAGCCAGGGCTGCTGCGCCGGCGCGCGCTCGAAGGCGACGCCCGCCTGTTGCAGACGCTCTACTTCGCGGTCGACGTCTTCCACTTCGAAATAAAGCTGCGGCGCATTCTCGCTCGGGATGCGGCCCTCGACAACGTGCAGTGAGAAGGTCGCGTCCCCGCGCGGCAGTTCGAACCGCGCATAACGATCGCTCTTGACGATAAGGCGGAGCCCCAAGAGCCGGTAAAACGCGATGGATGCATCCAGATCGTGCGTTGCGGCGGTGACCTGGTTGAGGCGCATGGGCGCAAGTTTAGCGCCGCGTCCGATTTCGGCCAGATTAAAACGCCGCCGGCCGGCAGTGTGCGCAGATAGGAGACACCGATGGGCTTTCGCATCTCCGGCCTCGACCCGGGACTGTTCGCCGAACTCTACGCGCTTTCGGAAGAGGCGCTGGCCGCGCGCGGCGCACAGCGCCTGCGTGTTGAGGAAAAGCCCGGAGCGCCATGCCGCATCAGCCTGGACGACGCCGAGATCGGCGAGCATGTGCTACTGCTCTCTTACGAGCATCAGCCGGCGGCGACGCCTTACCGGCAACAAGGGCCGATCTTCGTGCGCCAGAATGCCGAGCGGCTGAGCCTGCGCAACGCCGTGCCGCCGGCGTTGGCGCGCCGGACGCTATCGTTGCGCGGCTATGACGGCGCGCACATGATGGTCGCGGCGGATTTGTGTGAGGGCGCCGGCGCCGTCGAGCTGATCGAGCGCTACTTTGCCATGGACGATGTCGCTTATATCCATGCCCATTACGCCCGCCGCGGCTGTTTTGCCGCGCGCATCGACCGCGCTTAGTTCGGCGTGAGCGAGGCGGCGAGGGCCTTGATCGCGCGACAAGCGTTGATGTGCGGCGCAGAACTGCGCTGCGCCTTGGAGAGGATGAAGGCGCCTTCCATCGCCGCCATCATCGCCGAAGCGAAGATGGTGGCGTTTGTATCGCTCATGCCGCGCGCCTTGGCGGCGTTGCCGATTTCGCTTTCCCAGGACTCGAACGCGCGGCGCACGGCCTCGGCGAGCTTGACGTCGCTATTGCCAAAGCCGGTGGCGATTGCGGCCATAGGACAGGACGCCTCGTAGCTGCGCTCCTTGCTTTCCTTCGCCGTGGTTCTGAATACGCGCTCGATGAAGGTGTCGAGATCGACGCCGCTATCGTGCAGGCCGCGGAAGCGGGCGGCGACTTCGGCGCCGACGCGCGCCACCACCTCGGCGCCGATCTGCTGCTTGCCGCCCGGGAAGTGGAAATAAAGCGAGCCGCGCGGGGCGCCGGATTTCTCTAGCAGCTCGGCGACGCCAACGCCTTCATAGCCGCGCGCGCTGAACAGCTCGACCGCGGCCGCCAGCATGTCCTCACGCGCGGACGAACCTTTCGCCATGCCGGTAAAATAGCACTTGTATGACGACCGGTCTAGTGATAGTCAATAAATAGACCGGTCATCATATACCGATCGGTCGCCCGAACTCCCCGGAGGGTATGATGAGAAATTTCCTGTTTTCCAGCATGACGTTAGCAGTGTTTCTGTTGGTCCCGGGGGTCGCCTCCGCCGACGATGTCTCCGATCGCAGTGAAGCGATCCGGATCTGCCGGGCCGAAGTGGCGGCCCAGGCCGGCGCCGACACCGACGCCGTCCGGCTCGATCAGGTGCGTGTGCGCCCGCGCACCGTGCGTGTCGATCTCGATTTGTGGCGCGGCGGCCAACTTGAGAATGTCCGCTGCGAGGTGACTCGCAATCGCGGCGAACTGAGCATCGCCACGATCACGCCGGCGCTGCAAAGCGCCGCGGCGGCCGCCTCCAACGCCGCCCGCTAATCGTTTGCCCAGCGCGTCCGCGCGCCTCCCGCCGGACGCGTTCCCCGCCTCGCGCCCCCGTCTCCCACGGGGGCGCTTTTTTGTCTAAGCGCTGGCGCATGACCGAAGTGCAAGCGCTGTTCGTCACCAAACTTTATCGCGCCCTCGTCGAAGGCGTGGACAATGCCGCACTGCGGCGCGCGTGCGCTTCGATTGCGGCCGAGGATGAGGCGGGGCGGCGCTGGAGCAAGGAGAAGGGTTATCGCGGCTACACTTCCTATGCCTCGCTCAACGATTTGCCGAAACGCGATCCGGCAGTCGCGGCGCTGAAAGCGGCCTTGGACAAACACGCAGCGCGCTTTGCCGACGCGCTCCATCTCGAGCTGGGCGGGCGCAAGCTGAAACTCGATTCGTTGTGGATCAACGTGCTGGAACCCGGCGGGACGCATTCGGGTCACATCCATCCGCATTCGATGGTGAGCGGCACATATTATGTCGACGTGCCGCCGGGCGCCTCGGCGCTGAAGCTGGAGGACCCGCGTCTGCCGCTGATGATGGCGGCGCCGCCGCGCCGCGAGGATGCGCCCCCTGAGGAGCGGACGTTCGTTTACCTGACGCCGCGCACAGGCGAGGTGGTGATGTGGGAAAGCTTCGTGCGCCACGAAGTGCCGCCCAACGGCGCCCGGCGGGCGCGAGTCTCCATCAGCTTCAATTACGCGCGCTAGCGGCGGAACACCCAGAACAACAGCGAAGCAACGAGGCTGACGATGAGGCAGGTGACGATCGGAAAATAAAACGAAAAGCCTTGCCGCTGCACCACGATGTCGCCGGGCAGGCGCCCGAGTCCGAGCTTGGACAGCCAGGGCCATAGCAGGCCAATCAGCACAATGGCGA
>CAZHWA010000184.1:0-5303 GCA_964536175.1 uncultured Terricaulis sp.
GGCGGCGGCGTTTGCGGCGCTGGCGTCGGGGCGGGCGGCGGCGCTGCGGGCGCAGGCTCGGTGGCCGGCGGCGGCGGCGCCACGGGCGTCTGGGCCGGCGCGGGCGTCGCCGTTGGCGGCGGAGCGCTGGCGACGGGCGTGGGCTCTGCAGTGCGCGCACTGCGCCCAGCCGATTCCATGCCGGCGCATCCGGCCAATGCGATCAGGACAGCCGTCGCCGCACTACGTGCCAACATGATCATGGTTCCTTCCAGCGCCCACCGCACCTTAGTCGGAAAACCGGCCACTGCCAGCCTGCGTTCCGGCGAGCGCCATCATCTCGGTCACCCACGCCGGCACCGTTTCACTCGCCTTGCCGTAACGCGCGGTGTCGAACAGAAACGCGTTCTCGGACCGATCGAGGTTGATCTCCATCGTTGGAATGCCGGCGGCGCGCGCGCTGGCGACGAAGGCGTTGGCAGGATAGACCGCGCCCGACGTGCCGATGGCAACAAAAAGACCGGCCGCTGCAAGCGCCTCGTAGATCGCCTCCATTTCCAGCGGCATTTCGCCAAACCAGACAACGTGCGGGCGAACGCCTCCGGTCCGGCCGCAGGCGGGGCAGCCAAGCTCCAGCGACTGATCCCCGTCGGCGTGCGTGACTTCCCCGCAATCGTGGCAGCGCGCCTTCTTCAGCTCGCCGTGCATGTGGATCACGCGCTGTGAGCCTGCCTGTTCGTGCAGATCGTCGATGTTCTGCGTGCACAGCGTGACGGCGCCGCCGCGTTCCGTCCACGCTGCCTCGAGCTGAGCCAGCGCGATATGTGCAGCGTTCGGCCGAGCGCTGGCCACATTGCCCCGCCGCAGATTGTAGAATTCGAGTACGCGGCCCGGATTGCGCTCATAGCCTTCGATGGTCGCGACCTCCTCAAGCGGATAGCGCTCCCACAGTCCGTCCGGGTCGCGAAAGGTCGAAAGACCCGATTCAGCCGAAACGCCCGCGCCTGTCAGGATGAAGATTCTTTCAGGATGCATGCCTCTTCCCTCGCGTGCATCTGGGATTTCTCGGAACCGTGACAAGGGCTGATGTCCGCCATCCCGCCCCCGGTATGAGAGGAGCGATTAGAGAGAGAGAGCGACGCACTTCTAACCGCGTCCCTTGAGCCGCAGCGGCCGGTGCGCAACACCTCATGCGGATTGCCTGCAAGCGCGCAGGGATCATCATCCTCGCAGCGGATATTCCGCCTCGCGCCTATAGAGGCTCGGAGCGGATTTCCGTATCTGGCTTGAATAGAGTCCAAAGCGCTCGATTCTGAACGGTCGCGTCTCAAACAAACCGATGCGCTGCTCGAAGGCCTGCACGCGATCGAGCGGCGCGTTGTTGAGATAGGCGAGGGTAACGTGCGGCGTGAACTTGCGGGACTCGGGCTTCAAGCCAGCGCGGCGGGCGGCGTGCTCGCAATCCTTCGCCAGTTTCGTCAACTCTGCTGTGCTGCGCGCGCCAAGCCAAAGCGCGTGCGGATCGGCGCCGCCGAATGTGCCTGCGCCCTTAAGCTGAAGATCGAACGGTGCGTTGGTTTCGGCGACTGCGCCCAGCTCCGCATCGATGTCATTGGCGACGGGCTCGGGCACATCGCCGAAGAAGCGCAGCGTCATGTGCAGGTTCTCGCGGGGGCGCCACTTTGCGCCCGGCACGCCTTTCATCAGCGCCAGCAACCGTTCGGCGACATCATCGGGTAGATCGAGCGCAGCGAAGACACGAATAGACATAGCCGCACTTGTAGCGGAGTTCAGCGCAATTGCGTGGCGGACGCCCTTCCCATGCAGATCGATTCGGCACATTTCGTTGCCGATTTGTTCAGTCCTACATCACCATACGCTGAAACGTCGCCTGGACGCCGGCCGAACACGAATGGGCCGCTTTCATGCAGCGCACGGGCTGCGCGGCGTTGTTCGTCGAACGGGAAGAGCATCGAACCGGGCGCTGCGCCCAAGGTGTTGTCCGCTGCATGAGCTATGCGTTCGGGACGTAGCGCTAGACGCCGATGTCTTCCGACACGTGAATCGAACACCCAACGCGAACGCGCGTCAAGCTCGGAACCTGATTTGTGAACTCGATTACATTGCGCGCAATCGGTCGCGACGGACCATTGCTAATGATCTTCGTGGGAATGTTCCTCTCCGCTCGGCGGCAGCGCGGCGATGTAGGCCGCGACCGCGCGCGCATCCGCCGCGTTCAAGCGATACGGCGGCATGGGCGGGCGCGGATGCGAACCGTCGGGGCGCACGCCAGTCTGCATGAACGAGATGAACTGCGCTTGGCTGTAGCCTGTCGGCAGGCCGGCCAACGGCGGCGCAAAACTGGCGAACACGCCGGGCGGGCCGCTTTCGGCGATCTCGGCGCCGTGAAGCTCGCGCGCCTCATCGAGCGCCATGTTCTCCAGCCGCGGCGTATGGCAATCGCCGCACAAGACGACGCCGTTCACCAGGTAGTCGCCGCGCTCGACCAACTGCACGCTGGTCAACTCCGCCTCTTGTGGCTCCGCGCACGCACCAGCCATCGCCAGCGCGCCAAGCGCTGCACACGCCGCCATTCGCATCCGGACCTCCCCTCCCCGTTTAGGGCCAGGGGCACTTTGCGCCGCACTTGATCGACGTCAAGCGGGAACGAACCGGGCAGGCGGCTAGAGCGCGTCGATCGGCAGCTTTAAATATCGTACGCCATTGTCTTCCGCCGGAGGCAGTTCGCCGGCCTGGATGTTGACCTGGATCGAAGGCAGGATCAGCGTCGGCATCGACAAGGTCTTGTCGCGCGCCTCGCGCATGGCGACGAACTCGTCCTCGCTCTTGCCGTCCAGATGCACGTTCTTGCGTTCGGCGCTGATGGTCGTCTCCCACGCATAGGCGTCGCGCCCGGCCGCTTTGTAATCGTGGCAGACAAACACACGCGTTGCATCCGGCAGCGCCAGGAGCTTCTGAATCGAGCGCCACAACGTGCGCGCATCGCCGCCGGGGAAATCGGCGCGCGCGGTGCCGTAATCGGGCATGAACAGCGTGTCGCCGACAAAAACCGCATCGCCGATCACGTAACTGACGCAGGCCGGCGTGTGGCCGGGCGTGTGCAGCACCTCGATCTTCAACGCGCCGAGCGGCAACGTCTCTCCTTCTGCAACAAGCTTATCGAACGGGCGCCCGTCTGCAGTGACGTATCCCAAGTTGAACACGTCCTTGAACACCTGCTGCACTTGGCGGATGTGTTCGCCGATGACGATCGGCGCGCCGGTTCTCTGCTTGAGGAAGGGTGCGGCCGAGATATGATCGGCGTGCGCGTGCGTCTCAAGCAGCCAATCGATGCTGAGGCCCTCTTCGCGCGCCGCCGCCAGGATGGCTTCGGCCGAGTGCGTGCCAGTGCGGCCCGACCTTACGTCGAAATCCAAAACGCTATCGATGATCGCCGCGCGCTTGCTGGCGCGGTCCCAGACCAGATAGCTCACGGTATTGGTGGGTTCGTCGAAGAATGCGCGGACTTGGGGGCCGGTCATATCAAAGCTCCTGTGCTGCGCTATATATTAGGTCTTGCTAAATTAGGTTCAACTCATATATGTGCGACGTATGGCCTACGACCTCTCCCCGGCCCAGTTTTCAGCCCGCGCCGGCGAAGCGGCGGCGCTTTTGAAGGCGCTGGCGCACGAGGGCCGGCTCATGGTGCTGTGCCAGCTCATCGAGGGCGAGCACGCCGCCGGCGAATTGCAGGAGGTCTCGGCCCTGTCGCAATCTGCGCTCTCCCAGCATCTGGCGCGCCTGCGCGCCGAGGGCCTAGTCGCCACCCGCCGCGAAGCGCAGACCATCTATTATCGCCTCGCCGACGACAACGTCGCACGTGTCATCGAAACGCTCGCGCAAATCTACTGCCCCCCCAGACGGAAACGCAAATGACCACCCTCAAATCCATCTCGCCGGCCGAACTGAAAAACAGGCTCGACACCGGCCAAGCCATCCTGATCGACGTCCGCGACGCAGACGAATACGCGCGCGAACACATTCCCGGGGCGCGGCTTGCGCCGCTGTCGACGCTGGCCGCACACGCCTTCGCTTCCGAGAGCGGCGCGGTCGCTGTGTTTCACTGCCGTTCCGGCATTCGAACGCAGGCCAATGCAGCCCGTCTCCTCGCCTGCGGCTTTCGCGACGCCTATTGCCTCGACGGCGGCCTCGAAGCCTGGAAAGCCGCCGGCCTGCCCACGCGCACCAATCCAAAGGCGCCGCTCGAGCTCATGCGCCAAGTGCAGATTGCGGCCGGCGTTTTGATCCTCACCGGCGTCGGGTTCGGCCTCCTCGTCCATCCCGCCTTCTTCGCTCTGTCCGCTTTCGTCGGCGCCGGGCTTACCTTCGCCGGCCTCACCGGCTGGTGCGGCATGGCGCTCTTGCTAAGGACGATGCCCTGGAATCGCGCCAGCCTCGGCGCATGAGCCTTCCCGACATCCTCGCCATCCTCTCCGGCGGCGCCGTGGGCTTTGTGCTCGCGCTGATCGGCGGCGGCGGCTCGATTCTGGCGACGCCCGCGCTGCTCTACGTCGTCGGCGTCGCCAATCCGCACATGGCTATCGGCACCAGCGCGCTCGCCGTCTCGGTCAACGCCTTCGCCAATTTCCTCAATCACCTGAAGCGCGGCAATGTCGCCTGGAAGTGCGCCGTCGTGTTCGGCGCGGCAGGCGTCATTGGCGCGGCGATCGGCGCGGCGGTCGGCAAAGCCACCGATGCGCAGATTCTGTTGCCGCTGTTCGCGCTGCTGATGATCGTCGTCGGCATCGCCATGCTCTTGCCGCGCAAGCATGAAGGCGACGGCCACGTCGAGCTCAACGCACGCAACGCGCCCAAGCTCATCGCCTATGGACTTGGCGTGGGCGCGCTCTCCGGCTTCTTCGGCATCGGCGGCGGCTTTCTCATCGTGCCCGGCCTCATCGCCGCCACCGGCATGACCATGATCCAAGCCGTCGGCTCGTCGCTCTTCTCCGTCGGCGCGTTCGGCGCCACCACCGCGGCGTCCTACGCAGCCAGCGGCCTCGTCGACTGGCGCATCGCGCTGCTCTTCATCGGCGGCGGCGTCATCGGCGGCGCGCTGGGCGCAGCGCTCGCCACGCGTCTCTCCAAACAACGCGGCGCCCTTCAGCGCGTGTTCGCGTTCGTTGTCTTCGCCGTCGCCGCCTACATGCTCTGGCGCACGTTGCCTGGGCTCCTTTAGCGGCAATCGGCAGTCGGCAGTCGTTTATTTTTTCGATCGCTCCGACTGCCGAAGGCCGACTGCCGACTGCCGATCAAGAGCGGCG
>CAZHWA010000185.1:0-5302 GCA_964536175.1 uncultured Terricaulis sp.
TTATTCCGAACTCCTCGCTGCGGACCCAAACGACTGGCGTCTGTACTTCGCGCGCGGCGCAGCGCGCGAGCGTCTTAACCGGTGGCCGGAAGCGGAGGCCGATCTGCAGCGCGCGCTCGAGCTTTCGCCGGATCAGCCTTCGGTTCTCAACTATCTCGGCTACAGCTGGGTCGACCGCGGCGAGCGCCTTCAGGAAGGCTTGGCGTTGATTCAGCGAGCAGTAGAGCTTCAGCCGCGCTCGGGCGTGATCGTCGACAGCCTCGGCTGGGCGTACTACCGGCTCGGCGATTATGCGCAGGCGCTCGAGATGCTGGAGCGCGCCGTCGAACTCGAACCGGCGCATCCGACTCTGAACGATCATCTCGGCGACGCGTATTGGCGCATGGGCCGGCGCATCGAAGCGCGCTTCCAGTGGGAGCGCGCGCTCTCGCTCGAGCCCGACGATGCGGACGCTATTCGCGCCAAGCTCGAACACGGCCTGCCGCCCGAACCCGGGTCGCATTCGGCGAGGCGATGAGCGCTCGCGTCTTCGCTCCGGCGAAGGTGAACCTCACGCTGCAGGTCGGCAGGCCGCGCGCCGACGGCATGCATCCGCTTCAGAGTGTCGTGATGTTCGCCGACGTGGGCGACTGGATCGAAGCAGAGCCGCGCGAGGAATGCGCGCTGCGCATCGTCGGCCCGTTCGCCGCAGATCTGGAAGGGGAGCGCGAGCGCAACATTGTCTGGAAGGCGATGGAGACGCTGCGGCGAGAAACGGGCTGGCAGGCCGGCGCGGAGATCACTCTTGAGAAGAACTTGCCCGTCGCGTCCGGCATTGGCGGCGGTTCGTCAGATGCGGCGGCAACGCTCAAAGCGCTGAACGCCGCGTGGCGGCTTGGCCTCACTGACATCGACCTCATGCGCATCGCAGCAACGCTGGGCGCCGATGTTACCGTTTGCGTGCCTGCGCGCACGGCCTGGATGACGGGCGTGGGCGACATGATCGAGCCGCTCTCGGCGCCGCCATTGCACGCCGTGCTCGTCAACCCGCTTGCGCCGCTCCCGACAGCAAGCGTGTTTCGCAAATTCGACGAGATGGGTCTGGGCCGCGACTTTCGCGAAATACCGCCGCCGCAATGGCGCACTCAGCAAGAAGTGGCGCTGGCCGCGGCCGAAATGGGCAACGACCTGACCGCGCCTGCGTGTGAACTCATGCCTGTGATCGCGGAAGTCTTGAACCTCCTTTCCGTGGCGCCCGGCGCCCTGCATGCAGCCCTTTCCGGCAGCGGCGCCACCTGCTTTGCCGTGTTCGCCGATAAATTGGATGCGGATGCATGTGCGGCAGAACTCACCTTACGCAGACGTGATTGGTGGGTGAGGGCGGCTACTCTTGGGGCAGCTTGACCGGCGTCTCGGCCACGTCTAGCCCGGCGCCCGCATGAGCCCCGTCGAGTTGATCGAGTTGGCTGGCGTCGCCGCTATTGCCTTCATCGCCAGCCTGGCGGTCTGCCGCGCCATGATTTCGGCCGGGCCGCTCGACGTGCCGACGGAGTCGCGTAAGGCGCATTCCGCTCCAACGCCCACCGGCGGCGGCGTCGGCATCGCGCTCGGCTTTGCCGCAGGAATGATTGCGCTCAGCCTCTTTTCCTGGCGGTGGCGGAGCCACGTCAGCGACGAAGGCGTGCGTCTCCTATGGGTGACCGCGTTCTTCGCGTATCCGCTCATGCTTGTCGGCTTCATCGATGACATCCGCCACATCGATGCAAAGATCAAATTCGTTCTCTACGCCGTGCTGTCGCTGGCGGCCGCATGGATTGCGGGTGTTGTCGAAGCGATCCCGTTTGGCGGGCAGACGCTGCACCTGCCCTTTGCCATCGGCCTCGTCGGCACGGCGCTTTGGATGTTCACGATGATGAACGCTGTCAACTTCATGGACGGCGCGAATGGCATCGCCATGGGCTCTGTCGCCGTTGGCCTGATCGCTCTTACGGCAATCGCGTTCGACCGCGGCTCGCCCGCGGGCGCTGCGTTGGCGATTTGCGCCGCGGCCGCGCTGCTCGGCTTCCTGGTCTGGAACTATCCGCACGGCCGTCTTTTTGCTGGCGACGCGGGCGCGCTTTTTGCCGGCGCGATTGGGGCATTCGGATCTCTAATCCTGATTGCGCGCACTGATCTTTCGCCGCTCGTGCCGCCACTCTTGTTCTTTCCGCTACTGTCGGATGCGTTGCTCACGCTTCTGTTCCGCGCGCGCCGGGGCAGGTCGCTTCTCGTCGGCCACGCGGAACATGTCTACCAGCTCGCCCGCGCCGGCGGCGTGAAAGCGATCTCCGTCAAATATTGGGTCGCGACGGCCCTGTGCGGCGCCGTCGCTTACGCAGTCTCTCAAGATGCAACAGGTTTCGCACCCTTGGTGGCGCTCGTTGCACTTTCCGGCCTCGCGCTTGCCGTCGACATTTTCGTCCGCAGGTGGGCGCTGCAAAAGGGCATCCTCGCGGCCTAAACCGCGGCCCTTCTCGCTTGACTTCGCGACGCGGTGTGAATAACCATAGGGTTATGAAACCGTAGGGTAATCTAATGTCCGCCGCAGCCCATCGTCTCGACGCTACCTTCTCTGCCCTGTCCGATCCTACGCGCCGGGCTATTCTGGCGCGGCTCGCGCGCGGAGAAGCCACTGTCGCGGAGCTGGCGGAACCGTTCGACATGAGCCAGCCTGCGATTTCCAAGCATCTCAAAGTTCTCGAGCGCGCGGGCCTCATCTCCACGGGCGTTGACGCCCAGCGGCGCCCTCGGCGGCTCGAACCGGAACCCCTGGAGCGCGCGATGGATTGGATCGAACGCAACTACGAGGTCTGGGAGCAGAACTACCGGCGCCTCGACGCGCTGCTCGACGAGCTGAAGGCGGCAGGAGGTCCCAAGCGCAAGCGCCGGAGAAAATAGGCTGTGCTGTCGGCGCGGCGCTTCGCCGTTCGTCCTTTGGGTGGGTGCAAGTCAACGAGGAGAAAGACAATGCCTCTGGAAGTTACGATGCCAAGCGATCGCGAAGTCCGCGTCACCCGCAAGTTCAATGCGCCTCGCCAACTCGTCTGGGATGCGCACACCAAGCCAGAGCTGATGCAAAAGTGGATGCTCGGCCCACCTGGATGGACGATGCCCGTCTGCGAAATGGATTTGCGCGCAGGCGGCGCCTATAGCTGGCGTTGGCGCAGCGATGAGGACGGCAAAGAATTCGGCTTCTACGGCAAGTTCATCGAAGTCGATCCGCCGTCTCGGCTGGTTCATGAAGAGACCTACGATCCCGGCGATATCGGCGGCGCTATGTCCAGCGAGCAGTCGATCATCACGACGGAATTCGTCGAATCCGGCGGCGTCACGACGCTCATCGTAACAATGCGCTTCGCCTCAAAGGAAGCGCGCGACGGCGCCGTCTCCACCGGCATGACGGACGGAATGGAGATGGGCTATGCTCGCCTCGACGACATGTTCAAGGCGAAGGCGGCGTGAGGAGGGAGCCCATGTCGAGCCAAGTCTCGCTGCCGAGCGATTGTGAAGTGCGGGTCGTCCGCAGCTTCAAAGCGCCGCGCCAATTGGTGTGGGATGCGCATACGAAGCCCGAGCTGATGCAGAAATGGTGCGTCGGCTATCGGGGTTGGTCTCTGGCCGTCTGTGAGATGGATGTGCGCGCGGGCGGCAAGTATCGCTGGCGCTGGCGCAGCAGCGAAGACGGCAGCGAGTTTGGCTTTCATGGCGCGTTCCTGGAGATCGAAGCGCCGTTGCGGATCGTGCATGATCAGTATTTCGATCCGGGCGACATGGATTACGCCATGCCGGTCGGCGATCCGTGCATCATCACGCTCGAACTCAACGAAGCCAACGGCGTCACGACGCTGACGAACACGCTGCGGTTCGTTTCGAAGCAAGCACGCGACGAGGCGATGGCGACCGGCATGACCGACGGCATGGAGGTGAATTACGTCCACCTCGACGACCTGTTCACGGTGACGGCCTGACTGTGGCCACGAAAGCGGCCGCCAAGAAGAGGCCGGAAGAGAAGGCGGCTGCTGCGCCGAAGAGAGCGCCGGCGCCTGATGTGAAAGCTGTGCTGGCCGAGCTGAAGCAGAACAGCTCGGCGCAATACAAAGCCGACATGCGCGCGCGTTACGGCATCGTCACTAGGGCGCAAGTCTACGGCGTTCCGGTCGCCGTGCTGCGCAAGATCGCCAAGCACATCGGCCACGATCGAAAGCTTGCTCAACAGCTCTGGGCTAGCGGCGTGCACGACGCGCGCATGCTCGCCAGCATGATCGACGATCCCGCCGACGTGACGCCCGCGCAAATGGAGCGCTGGGTCAAAGACATGGACAATTGGGCGCTGGTCGATACGGCGTGCTTCCACTACTGGGATCGCTCGCCGCACGCCTTCGCCAAGATCGAGAAGTGGGCGAAGGCCAAGGACGAGTTCGTCAAGCGGGCGGCGTTTGCGCTGCTGGCGTCTTGCGCGCTGCACAAGCAGGGCACGGATGCGCAATTTCTCCGCGGCCTGGAACTGATCGAGCGCGAAGCGGCGGATACGCGCAATTTTGTGAAGAAGGGCGTTGATTGGGCTTTGCGCGCAATTGGGAGTAAGACTGGTGCGAAGCCGCGCGCCGCCGCGCACTCCCTCGCGCAGCGTCTCGCCGCCTCGGACGATCCAACGGAGCGCTGGATCGGAAAGGACGCGCTCAAAGCGTTCGCGAAAGGGGGTTGAAGGCCATGTTCGAGAAAATCGCTTTCACGATGTACTCCGTCTCCGATCCTGCGCGGGCGCGGAGCTTCTACGAGAACACACTCGGCCTCAAAGTCGGCATGCACGGCAGCCATGGCGACATGCACTGGATCGAATACGATCTGCCGGGCGGAGGCTGCCTGGCGCTGACGAACGTCACCGGCTCGCCGCCCGGCGGCGGCGGAACGATCGCACTGGAAGTAAGCGATCTCGATGCGCTGGTGGCGGACTTGAAAGCGAAAGGCGTGGCGTTCGAGGGCGACATCATCAAAGGCCCGCACTGCCGCATGGCCAATTGCCGTGACAGCGAAGGCAACGCCATCATCCTGCATCAGCTGGACAACAAGTGAGAGTCGCGTCGGCTCCGCCCTAATACGCGCGCTCGACCACGAACTCGGTCAAATCCCGCAGCGCCTCGCGGTATGCGTTGGCCTGGAACATCTCCAGCGCGTCTCTTGCGCGCGCGGCGTGTTCACGCGCCGCGGCGATCGTGAGGCCAATGGCATTGTGGCGGCGGATCAGAGCGAGCGCGCGATGCAAATCATCGTCGCTGCGCTCTCC
>CAZHWA010000186.1:0-5299 GCA_964536175.1 uncultured Terricaulis sp.
TGATCGCGGAGGGCGTCCGCGAGTTCTACGGCTTCGAGGAGCTGAAGACCTGGTTCAAGCCCCACTACCGCAAGCGCGTCGTCGAGGTCCGCAACAACAAGGCCCGCGTCCGCGTCACCGACATGGTCGCGCTGTCTGTTTCCCGGCGGCAGCCGCGGTCGGTGAGCGGGCGGCCGTTGAGATGCGTGACAAGATCGCCGACGCGGAGATCGGCGCGCGCGGCCGGGCTGCCTGGAATGATGGCCTCGACCTGCAGCACGTCATCGCGCGGCGCAAGCACCATGCCGTGCGCATGCATCGGCGCCCAGTCCAGCCGCCCACTACCGTGCCTCGCGATGCGCACGCGCCGGCGTTGCTGATCGAACGTCCAGATGAAATGCTCCATCACCTCAGCGCCGAGCAATTCGGTGTCGTCGGTCTCATCGACGATCGGGCTAAGGAACCGGTGTGGCCCCATTACGACGTTGCCGTGCAAACGGGCGGCATGGCGCAGGTGAAGTCCATCGATCTTCATGACCGCGCCCGCGGGTCGCGGCGGCGCCAACGTGCGGAACTGGTTTATCGCGTTCAACGCAAAGCCACCCGAGGCGCCGGAGTCGATTAACAAACGGCGCGCGTGTCCGCCGACGCGCAGCTCAAGCCAAGGACGATGATCCGGTCCGCGTGCGGAAAACACGCTGCGCTCATCCGGGCGAGGCAGTTCGCCGGGTTCTATAAGCAAGCGCTGCGACGCATAATCGAGCGTGAGCAGGTAATCGCGGAAGGTGCGAAAGGCGAGGATGCCGTCGATCTGACGCCCCAGAATGAGCGAGAGATAATCGAGGTCGCGAACGCGCGCCCGCAAGCGGTTGAAGCGGACCGGACCAGCAGCCGCATCAGTGAGCGCGACGCGCGTGTCGGGGGCTAATAGGCGGCCGGTGAGTCGCTGGAGCGCCTCCCTGTCTACCCAAGTCGTCGTGGCGCCGGTGTCGAACAAGAACCAAAGCGTCCGCTCGGGCGTGGGATCGCGCTGCGTCGACTGAACCGGCACGAAGAAAAAGCCGCGGCAGAATTGCGTGGGGATCTCAACCGGCTGGGCGCTCACCGGCACACTCAGCAGAGCTGCCGACGCGATCAGCAGGCCAATGAACACCCGGCGGGTTGCTCCTCTCACTGGCAAACGCCCTCTCCAAGCCCGTCGGACGGTCGACAACGGCCGGATCATCGCGCATATCCAAGGCGACGGTCAAAGGCGAGGCCACACGGGTCCCGCAGAAAGACGATTGAAATTACCATGCTCCAGCGCCACTTGCAGGACACCTACGAATATCTCTTCGATACTGCACACCGCGCACTGCTCGAAGGAGGCTCGTTTGCACCCTTTGGAGCGGGCTTGCGGAAAACCGGTGAACAGATTCACACCAATGTGGACCTGCCAATGGAGAGTTCAGCGCCAGCCGACCACATCTCGGGCCTCATCGCCGGATTTCGTCTCGACGAGGAGGAGAACGGCTTGATCGCGGCTGGACTCGTCTTTGACGGCCGCGCCAGCAGCGACAATGCCAGCGCGTTGTGCTTTCACATCGAAGCGGCGAACGGCCGGGCCGTCGAAGTTATCGTGCCTTACCAGCGCCGGGAAGGCGCTGGCGTCGCGTTCGACGAACCGCAAGTCTCCGAAGTTGCACCGGAAATCTTCACTGACGTGATGTAGCTGATGTCAGCGTTTGAACGCTTGGAACGGCGGCTGGACCAGGCCGTCGACCGCTTCGAGCGCATCGAAGCGCGGCTCGCCGCTGCAAATGACGGCGCCGAGATCGTCAAGCTCGGCCAGGAGCACGCCGAGCTGAAACCGCTCGTCGACGCGATCTCGGCCGTCCGCGCCAAACGAAAGGAAATGGCCGACCTCCAGGAACTCATCGGGCAAGGCGGCGAACTCGCCGAATTGGCCGAAGAGGACTTCGAAACGGCCGAGGCTGAGCTTGCGGAGCTTGAACGCTCGGCGCTGCTGTTGCTGGCGCCCAAGGACGAAGACGAGAACGCATCCGCCATACTTGAAGTGCGCGCCGGCGCCGGCGGCGAGGAGGCGGCGCTGTTTGCGGCCGATCTTTTCCGCATGTATCAGCGTTACGCCTCACAGCGGCGCTGGCGTTTTGAGATCGAGAGCCTCTCCGAAACTGGGATCGGCGGGTTGAAGGAAGCGGTGGCGAGCATCAGCGGCGCTGGGGTGTTCGGACGACTGCGTTTTGAAAGCGGCGTCCATCGCGTGCAGCGTGTGCCGGAGACCGAAGCCAGCGGACGCATCCATACTTCAGCGGCGACGGTCGCAGTGCTGCCCCAACCGGAAGGCGATGTCGATGTCAGCATCGACGACAAGGACATCCGTATCGACACCATGCGGGCATCGGGCGCTGGCGGCCAACACGTCAACAAGACCGATAGCGCGGTACGGATCACCCACCTGCCGACTGGCATCGTGGTCGTAAGCCAGCTAAAGTCACAGCACCAGAACCGCGTTCAGGCGATGAACGTGTTGAAGGCGAAGCTCTATCAACTCGAGCGCGAAAGACGCGATGCAGCACGGGCTGCCGAGCGGAAGGGGCAGATCGGCTCAGGCGATCGCAGCGAACGCATCCGTACCTACAATTTCCCCCAAGGACGCGTGACCGATCATCGTATCAATCTCACTGTCTACAATCTGCCCGAAGTGCTGGATGGCGGTGGCCTGGAGCCAATCCTTGATGCGTTGGCGGCGGAGGATCAGGCGCGAAAGCTCGCCGCACTTGAGGCGGATGCATGACTACGACCTTGGTGTCGCTTTGGACCGAGATTCGTCGCCGCCTCGAAGCAGCCGGGGTGGACACACCTGTGTTCGATGCGCGTTTGCTGCTTGAGGCCGGCGCGGGCGTCTCGCGTCTGGACATTATCACCGATCCGCGCAGGCCGGTGACGGATGCGCAAGTCTCTGCCGTAGACGCGCTTGCCCGCCGCCGGGAGGCGCGCGAGCCGGTGGCACACATTCTTGGGCGAAAGCACTTCTGGACGCTCGATCTTGCAGTCGACTCAGATGTGCTCATCCCGCGCCCAGAGACCGAACTGCTCGTCGAAACCGCATTGGAGGCGCTTGCCAACGACGTGCCCGCGCGGGTTCTGGATCTGGGCGTCGGTTCAGGCGCAATACTGCTTGCGGTGTTGTCCGAGAGAGGTTGCGCCAATGGCGTTGGCGTTGACCTCAGCGCCGGCGCGCTCGCGCTGGCGCGGCGCAACGCCGAAGCCCTTGGATTGGCTGATCGCGTCGTTTTTAAACAGGGCGGCTGGGATGTTCCCCTGGCAACCGGGTTTGATGTGGTGCTGTCCAATCCGCCTTATATCCCAAGCGCGGAGATCGAGACCTTGGCGCCCGAAGTGGCATTGTACGAGCCGCGGCTTGCTCTCGATGGCGGAGGGGACGGTCTTGACGCCTACCGCGCGATTATTCCACTTCTGATACGTCTTCTGAGGCCTGGCGGCGTGTTCGCCTTTGAAGTGGGACGAGGCCAGGCCGAGGCTGTGAGCGCGCTCGCACGAGCGGCCGGGCTGAGCATCGACCCCGTGCGGCGGGACCTTGTTGGCGTCCCGCGCGTCGTTCGGGGGCGTGCGGCATGATCGTAAGAACTGAAAAAGCCCTTGGATCGGCTGGCCCAAGGCATTACGTTGGGGATCGGAATCGACGGCCAGATGGGCCCACGGGGCAGGGACCGGCATCGATGTCGTGAAGGCGGGCGTGCTCCCATAGCCGCCACAGCTTCCTCAGCAAGAGGTCAGGACAGAACGGCGTATCGCCGATTGACAAGCCCGAGGCGCCTAAGGACCGGGCGATTGGCATTGAGATGAGGCGCGAGATCGGCGCGGGCGCTTTGCTCACGTGCGGTGTTCCGACCTCAGTGGACCACGAGCAACATGGTGAACTATCAATGAAGCGTCAGCGGGGCCGCGGCCGTAGGCCGGGCGGCGGACATCAACACGGACAGCATCAAAACCCTAACCGGTCGATGGAAAGCTCCGGACCGGAAGGCGGTAAGGTCCGCGGGCCGGCCGCGCTCATTTATGAGCGCTACCTGCAGATGGCGCGCGATGCAGCCGCGTCCGGCGACCGCGTGCTGGGCGAGAACTTTCTGCAGCACGCCGATCATTACTTCCGACTGGTGCGCGCGATGCAGCCGGCCCAACCGCCGCCGCAACAGATGAGCGAACGCCTCAACGAGGACGGCGGCGAAGGCGAGAAGCCGGCGGCCGCCGAAGCCGAGAGCGGCGAAGACGCCGAACTCGCCGCTGAGGCCGGCGAACAGCCTGACGTAGATTACCCACAGGGACAGCAGCAATTCGAGCGCGAAGGTGAACCCCGTCGCCGGCGAGGCCGGCGCAGCCGCTATCGCCCGTCCGATGGTGAAGCCGGCGAGCGGCGCGAAGCGCGTGAGGGCGAAGACGACGCGGGCGAGGCGCGAGAGAGCCGTCGCGAGCGCGCGCCGCGCGGGCGTGACGAAAACGCCGGCCCGGAGGGCTTTTCAGACGGTCCCAAGCCGGCGTTTCTTCGCGACTGACTATAATCCCTAGCGGCGCGCCGTTGGCGGCCGCGGGGGCGCCGCCAAGCGACGCTCCAGATAGGCGCGCGCGTGTCGTTCGACATCGGCGAGGTGATCTTCGCCGGGGTCACGTCCGCGGAAGAAGTGGTCTGCGCCGTCTACCGGCTGACCATCCACCTTGATGTTCTTCTGCGTCCGGATGCGGCTGATCACACGTTCCATGTCTTGCGCCGTCGTGACGCTGTCGCGGGTGCCGTAGATGATGATGCCCGAGGCTGGACACGGTGCGAGGAACGACAAGTCGTAGTGGTTCGCCGGGGGCGAAACCGCGATAAAACCATCGATTTCCGGCCGACGCATGAGCAATTGCAGGCCGATCCATGCGCCAAACGAGTACCCACCAACCCAGCATTGCTCGGCGTTGGGGTTGAGGCTCTGCAGATAATCCAGCGCCGAGGCGGCGTCGGACAGTTCTCCCATTCCGTTGTCGAACACGCCCTGACTGCGGCCGATGCCGCGGAAATTGAAGCGCAGCACGCCAAAACCATAATCGGCGAACAGCTTATAGAGTTGGACAGTCACCCGGTCCTGCATCGACCCGCTCGCGCGCGGGTGTCCGTGCAGGATGAGCGCGATCGGCGCGCCCTCCTTGGCGGGTTCCTGATAACGGCCCTCCACGCGCCCTGCGGCGCCTGGGAAAATAACCTCTGGCATTCACGCGACCCCAGCCGCGGACCATGGTCCCACGGCTAATTCTTGAC
>CAZHWA010000187.1:0-3556 GCA_964536175.1 uncultured Terricaulis sp.
ATGCCATCGGGATAGCCCTCGTCCTTGTCAAACCTCATCAATAGACGCCGGCGCGAGGTGCGGCCGGCGGCATCAAGGTCAAAGGCGTAGATCTCCCGGCGCGCGGAATCGGTGTGATAGAGCGTGCGTGCGTCAGGACTGAAGGCGGGACCGTTGGAGACGATGTAGCCGCTATCGATGCGCTCGGGGGGGCCGGCTGGCGCAAAGGCGTAAAGGGCGCCTGAAGGCTCGCTCTCCGCGTCGTGCATGGTGCCGGCCCAATAGCGCCCGTCGGGGCCAGACTTGCCGTCGTTGAAGCGGTTGTGGGCAACGCCAGGTTCGGGATGGGCGAGCGTCTGGAACAGAATGTCGTCGCCGCTCACGCCAATCCAGCCAAAGCCAGGCTCGGCGCAGCCCAAGAACCAATGCGCCCTTTGCGCCGGCGCAGTCCACTGCGCAGGGGGCGTATCCAGAGAGAAGATGCGATGGCTCGGCGTCCACGAGCGCTGCTCCCCCGAGCCGATATCGAACGCATGAAGGCGTGCGCCCTTGATATCGACCCAATAGACAGAGTCGCTGCGCCTATCCCAGCACGGACCTTCGCCGAGTATAGCCTTCGCGCGCCAGACGCATTCGACGTCAGCTGCAAGCTCCATCCCGCTCGCTCCATCGTGCGGCCCTGGGGGTTGCTCTAGTTGCGGCCCGCTCTCTAGGATGGGGCCCCCAATGCTTCCCCAGCTTACAATCATCACGGCGAGCCTCAATCAAGGCGCATATCTGCCCCACGCCTTGGCCAGCGTGGCCGGCCAGCGCGGTGTAGCCCTTGAGCATCTTGTCTTCGATCCGGGCTCGCTCGACGGCTCGCGCCAGACGCTGTGCGAGTTCGCGGCGCGTGCGCCGCACCTGCGCGTTTTCTTCGAAAAGGACGGCGGCGCGGCGGCGGCGCTAAACAGGGGACTTGCGGCCGCGCGCGGTGAGATCATCGGCTGGCTGGACAGCGACGATTGCTACGCAACTGAAGACGCGCTTGCGCAGGTGTGTGCGGCGTTTGCCGCTTATCCCGAAGCTGACATCGTCTACGCGCGGGGCGCTTGGCTGTCGCCAAGTGGTGAGACGGGCGCGGCCGCGCCGTTTACGCCAGATCCCTTGCGTCTGCCGGAGAGGCTGCAAGAGCGTGAGCCCTTCGTGCGGCCGGCGACGTTCTTTCGGCGCGCCGTGATGGAGCGCCTCGGACCGCTCGATACGCGCTATCAGTCTGCATTCGACCTCGACTTTCTTCTGCGGGCGTGCGTCGCCGGCGCACACTTTGCGCCGCTGGACGCTGATGTTGCGCGCAAGCGAGTTCATTCGGCGGCGTTTTCGCAGCTCCTGCCCGGCGTGCGGGCCATGGAAGCCGCCAAGGCGACGCGCCGCCATTGCGGGCGAGCAAGCGCGGCCTGGCTGGCGCGCGCGATTGCGAACGATGTGGCGGATGTTCCAGGCGCCGATGAGGCGCGTGCGCGCCTGGCTGCGGCGGTCGCGCGCCGGCTGGATCGCGACGGCGCCGAGCAGCCGTTGATAGTTCTGGGCAACGGGCCATCACTGGCCAGCTTCAAGTTTGACCACTTGCGCGGGCGCGACGCGATTGGCATGAACGCAGCTTACCGGCATTGGCGCAAGATCGGCTGGCATCCGCGCTATTTTGCGTGCCTCGATGATGTTGTCGGCTTGTCGCACCGAACAGAAATTGCCGAAATGATCGAACGTGCGGACGCGTTGGGCATCGATGCGTTCTTGCTGCGTGACAACCTGATCGCGGCACTTGCGCCCGCGCTGCGCAAATCCATGCGCGTGCTCAATTTCGATGCGTTGAATGGGCGGGGCGGGGTGATGGATTGCCATCCGATCACCACGGGCAGTCACGCAGCTTTGTTCGGGGCCTTGCTCGGCTATACGCAGCTGATCTTGCTGGGCGTCGATTGCACCTATGTGGAAACCATTCCCGGCGCCCAGGCGCGGGAGGGCTTAGTGCTGGAGCTCGTGGAGACGCCGAAGCAAAATCCAAACTATTACTTTGAGGACTATCAGCGCGCAGGCGATCGCTACAATGTGCCCAATCCCGTGCCGAACTTGCATCTGGATTGTTGGCGCGCGGCCGGAGCGCGGCTCTTGGGCAGGGGTGTCGCCGTGTGGAATGCTGGTGAAATGTCGCGTGTCGATGTGTTTCCGCGTCGAAGCTTTGCGTGGCTCGAGCGTCGCTTGGCAGAGAAGCGCGCATGATCGGTTGGGCGGCCCGCCGGCGCTGGTTGGCGGCCGCGATGTTATGCGTCGTGCTGGCGGCGGCGATGATGGCCTGGTTGTTGGCCGCCACGCAGCCCGTCGCAATTGCGGCGGTGGGCGCAATATCGGTCTTGGCGATCGGCGCCGCCGCGATCGGATGGGTGCGAGCGGCGGCGGCGCGCCGTGCGCTTGCCGTCGATCTTGAGGCTGCGCGCCAGAACAGCGCCGCCCTTCGGCTGGAGCTCGAACACTTGCGCGCCGAACTCGCGCGCGCCGAAACGCGCTTGTCCCTGGCCGAGCGGCGCATCGCAGCGCTCGCCATAAAGCTGGATTTGACAGAAGGCGACGATGGCTAGGAGCCCGCGCGCTGTGCAGCGGCAGGACACGTCCGATGCTCAGGTTCAAGCCAGGGCGGCACGCACGTCGTGCTCGATCGAGCCGGGCGCACACGCCGCCATCCAAGGTCTTCTCTCAAAAGGGGCGAGGACGGCAGGGGCGATTTGGCCCTCTACAGGGTGAGATCTTTGCCGTACAGGATGCTATGCATCATCGCATTTGCCGGCCATACGCTTCCTACCGAGCATTGATGGACACGGTTTCTCCCGATTGTCGTCAGACTGTCCCGCGCTCAGTAGTCCCGATGACGCCGCAAATTTCAATCATCAGGCGCAATCTCGATCAAGCTGCATTCTTCCATGCGCACTGGAGAGTGTGACGAAGCAGAACGGCGTCTCGGTCGAGCAATTGGTGTTTGACCCAGGCTCGGTTGACGGCTCGAGGGAAATGATACGCGCGAGGGCGGACGAGTGTCGCGGTCGGAAAGGATGTGGGCGCCTCGGATGCAGTCAACAGCGGCTTGCGATACGCAAGAGCGGAGATTGTCGGATGTTTATGCAGCGACGATTTCTATGCTTCCGAAAACGCGCTGGCGGCCGTTGCCGCGGCCTTCGTCTCCAATCCCGAGTGCGATGTCATTTACGGACGCGGCGTCATCGTGGATTCGCACGGTGGGACCGTTCGCGCCGCACCGTTTCAGGTCGATGCGACCAAAATTGCCGAGACGTTGCGAGCCGGCGTTCCCTTTCTGCAACCGGCCGCCTTCGTCCGGCGGTCGCTGATCGAGCGGATCGGACGGCTCGACCCGACATTCGGGTTGGCCGCCGATACCGAATTCTGGCTGCGAGCGGCATCGGCGGGCGCAAAGTTTCACGCGCTTGACGCGAATATCGCCAACAAGCGCGATCACGCCGATTCCGCGACGCGGCTCTTGCCCGCTGTTTACGACATGGATTGCGCCCGCGCCACGCGCGCTCACCTC
>CAZHWA010000187.1:3566-5287 GCA_964536175.1 uncultured Terricaulis sp.
CCCCGGCGCGGCGTCGAGCGCCTGGGTCGCGCGCGCGATCAAAGCCGATGTCGCACAGCCTGGCAACGCGGCAGCGCTCGTCAGCGCCGCGATTCGTCGTCGGCTCGATCGCCGACGGCCGCCAAGCGATGTGCTGTTGGTGCTCGGAAACGGTCCCTCTCTCGCGGGCGTGAATTTCGAGCACTTTAGCCAGTTCGACGCCATCGGCATGAGCGCGGCCTACCGGCATTGGCGGCGTATCGGCTGGCGCCCCCGCTACTATGCTTGTCTCGATACCGTTGTCGGCGTGTCCCATCGCGCCGAGATCGAGACCATGATCCGTCAAGCCGACGAGCTCGGCATCGACGCGTTCTTGTTGCGAGATAATTTGATCCAAGGTTGCGAGCCGGCCGTGGGACGCTCGGGGCGCGTCATAAATTTCGACGAACTTGCCGCTCTTGGCGGCTTGCTGGACGTCGAGCCAATCACGACGGGCAGCCATGCCGCCCTGTTCGAAGCCTTGCTCGGTTATCGCCGGATGCTGCTGCTGGGAATCGATTGCGACTATGTCGAGCGTCTGCCTGAAGCGGTGCAGCTTGGTGAAACCGAGCTTCAATTGCTCGAAACCCCGCAGCGCAACCCAAACTACTTCTTCGAGGGCTACCAGCGCGCCGGCGATCGCTACAACATTCCCAATCCAGTGCCAGACCTCCACTTGGAGTGTTGGCGTCGTGCCGAGACCCGACTGGCGGGGCGGGGGATTGCCGTCTGGAACGGTAGCGAGCAATCCCGCCTCGACATGTTTCCGCGCCGGAGTTTCGAGCGCGTGAGGGCTGATCTCGCACAAGCTGAGGCTCGCGCGGGCGGCGTCGCCTGAATGGCGGGCGGGCGCCGCTGGCGCGCCCGTAAAATGGACGCGTGAAGCGGTCGGACGCCGAAGGCAAACAGACGTCCAGATGGAAAATCTCCTGAAGTCTCTCATCGGACGGCGGTTCTTTTTCGGGCTGCTTGTCACTGGTGCGATCGCTACGGCCGGTGTCGCTTATTTGATCTACGATCAGACTCGCTCGTTGCTGGCGGCTCTGGCTTGGGCCGGGGCGGCGCTGGCGGGGATGTTTGGCAGCCTTGTCGCGCTCCGCGCCAGTCTGACGTTTCGGCTGCTATTGCCCCAAATGCGCCGAGACGTGAGGGACGTACGCGATGAAGTCGAGAGCTTGAAGAATCGCGTTTCGCTGGTGGAGCGCCGTATGGCGCGTCTGGTGGTGGACTTGCAGGCGGGCGACTCTTTGACCGACGCCATACTTGATCAGGCGGACGAAAGCGCGGGCGATAGAAGGCCCGACTAATTGCCAGCTTGTTACGGGCGGTATAAGCAGGCGCTATGTCAACGCTCATTACTGGCGGCGCCGGCTATATCGGCAGCCATATGGCCTGGGCGTTGCAGGACGCAGGCGAGCCGTTCGTTATCATCGACCGCCTCTCCACCGGTTTCGCGGCAGCTCCGCCGCCCCAAGCGGCTCTTGTTCGCGCCGACATTGGCGAGCCGGCGGCTCTGCGAAGGACAATCGCAGAGCACAAGGTGGACGCCATCATCCATTTTGCAGGATCGGTGGTGGTGCCGGAGTCGGTTGCAGCCCCGCTCGAGTATTATGAAAACAACACCTCGAAATCGCGCTCGCTCATCGAAGCGGCGGTAGAGGCCGGGGTTCGCCATTTCGTGTTCTCGTCCACGGCGGCGGTCT
>CAZHWA010000188.1:0-5272 GCA_964536175.1 uncultured Terricaulis sp.
GAGAGCAGGCGGAGACCCGCGCCCGGGGTGAGGAGGCGCACCGCGCTCGCGATCAGATCGTGCTGCGAGGCCAGCGCAATCAACTCCACCATTGAATAGCCATTGGGCGCGGCTGGCGGCGTCTCCTGGAAAATGCGGTCGCCGGACACGTGCGCGTCGCGATGCCAGTAATTGATGATGCTGGCGAGCGCATGCGCGCCGCAGGAAGGGCCAGAAGTCTGGCGGTCGTGGACAACAGGTAGAACCAGTGCGTCCGGCGAGGTGACGCCCCGCTCGACCACCTCAAAACTATTCGCTTCGCTATCGCGCGCGAAGGCGTCAAGCGTCGGCGTTGGGGTTGTTGCACAACCCGCAACGCCGAGCGCCATCATAAGTGTTACGGCGTATGCCCGCCGCACGTCAGTCAGCAGCGACCGCTACGACCACGAGGACGACAATGAGGCCGATCACCAGCCATTGCGTGCTGGAGAATTGGCCGCCGGTGACCTCAGCGGCTTCTTCCGGCGTCATCACTTGAACTTGGTAGCCCTGCGCTTGCAGGTCCGCGACTTGCGCCGCGTCCGCTTCGGTCAGGCCATAGCGCTGCAACTCATCGGTCGTGAAGGTCTGCGGCGCCGCCGTCCGGAACGCCGCCGCTTGCTCGGCATAGGCGACCGGGGCGGTCATGGTGGCGAATGCGAAAGATAGCGCGATGGCGCTGGCGAGTGACTTCATGGTGCATCCCCTTCGGGTTCGTCCCAGTGACACGTCGCGGCGTCCCCTTCTCGGGTCCCGCTGACCCCCGCCCAACGCGAGGGCGTGGTATAGTGTTCCCGGGAGGGAGCTAGGCGAAGCGGATTCGCGTTAAAAGCGCGCAATGGTTGACTGTCTAAGCGGGCTCCGGCGCCCGCGTCGGGCGAATCGCGGGCGGCTCAGACCCCGCATGCGTCACGTCAAGATAGAATTTTTGCATATCCCAGGCGCCGGTTGGGCACCGCTCCGCGCACAGACCGCAATGAAGGCAGACGTCCTCGTCCTTGGCCATGATGCGTCCGGTCTTGAGGCCATCCTGGATGTAGAGATCCTGAGTCAGGTTGAGCGCCGGCGCATTGAGGCGACCGCGTAGCTCAGTTTCTTCGCCGTTCTCTGTGAAGGTTATGCAGTCCATCGGACAGATGTCGACGCAGGCGTCGCATTCAATGCAGAGTTCGGCCGTAAACACAGTCTGAACATCGCAGTTGAGGCAACGTTGCGCCTCCTTGTAGCCAAGCAAGGGATCGAAGCCCTTCTCGACCTCGATCTTGACGTTGCGCAGCGCTACGTCTGGTTCGACCAGCGGCACCTTGTAGCGTAGATCCAGCGACACGTCGTTGTCATAGGCCCATTCGTGAATGCCCATCTTGGTCGAATGCATCCACACGCCAGGCGGCGGCCGGTCGCGCACGCCGCGGCCGTTCAACAGCAAATCGATCGAAACCGCCGCATCGTGACCGTGCGCGACGGCCCATATGATGTTCTTCGGACCGAACGCGGCATCGCCGCCGAACAGCACGTTGGGGATCGAGGACTGCATCGTAATCGGATCGACAACCGGCATGTCCCTCTTGTCGAATTGCATGCCGATGTCGCGTTCGATCCAGGGAAACGCGTTTTCCTGGCCGACCGCCATCAGCACGTCGTCGCATTCGTAATATACGTCGGGCTCGCCGGTCGGAACGAGCTTGCGCTTTCCCCCCTCTTCCACCCAGTGCATCTTGGTGAACCAGACGCCGGTGAGCCTGTCGTTTTCATGCGCGAATTCGCGCGGATTGAGGAAATTGAGGATCGGGATGCCTTCATGCATCGCATCCTCTTTTTCCCACGGGCTCGCTTTCATCTCGTCGAAACCGGAGCGCACGATCACTTTGACGTCCTCGCCGCCGAGCCGCCGCGACGTGCGGCAGCAATCCATCGCCGTATTGCCGCCGCCGAGCACGATGACGCGCTTGCCGATCGTGTCGATGTGGCCGAACGAAACGTTGGCCAGCCAGTCGATGCCGATATGCACATTGGCGGCGCATTCTGCCTGCCCAGGGAGTTTGAGATCGCGCCCGCGCGGCGCACCCGTGCCGACAAACACAGCGTCCCAGCCTTCGCTCAGCAGCGCCTTGAGCGAGGTCACGCGCTTGCCGAATTGCGTCACCGGCTCGTATCGCAGAATGTAGCCCACCTCTTCGTCGATGATGCTCTCGGGCAGCCGGAAGCGCGGAATCTGCGTACGGATCATTCCGCCCGCCTTGGTGTCGGCGTCGTAGATGTGCACCTCATAGCCGAGCGGCAGCAGGTCGCGCGCCACAGTCAGCGACGCCGGCCCGGCGCCGACACACACGACGCGCTTGCCGTTTTTCCGCACCGCCTTCGGCGGCAACCGCGCTTCGATGTCGCCCTTGTTGTCGGCGGCGACACGCTTGAGGCGGCAGATCGCCACCGGCTCGGGACGTTGCGCGTGTGCCGCCTCCACCCGTCCGCGACGGCATGCGGGCTCGCAGGGCCGGTCGCATGTGCGCCCGAGAATTCCCGGAAACACGTTCGACTTCCAGTTGATCATGTAGGCGTCGGCGTAGCGCTGGGCCGCGATCAGCCGGATGTATTCCGGCACCGGCGTATGCGAGGGGCACGCCCACTGGCAGTCCACTACCTTATGGAAATAGTCCGGATTGCGGATGTCGGTCGGCTTCAACGCGAAACTCCTGTTCGGCGGGCAACCTACTCCACCGCCCGCTGCGTGCAAGCCGCGCTTGCTTCGGGGCGCTTGATTGTGCGGCCGCGGCTGTCATGGTCGCGCCGATGACGCGGGGCTGGCAGTTCTGGATCGATCGCGGCGGCACCTTTACCGACATCGTCGCGCGCGCCCCGAACGGCGTGCAAATCGTTCGCAAACTTCTTTCGGAGAACCCGGAGCGCTACGCGGACGCCGCATTCGAGGGCATCCGCCTCATCCTCGAAGAACATGGCGCTGCGCTGTCGGACGTGGCCGAAGTCCGCCTCGGCACCACCGTCGCCACCAACGCGCTCTTGGAGCGCAAGGGCGCCAATGTGGTGCTGGTGGTTACCGAAGGCTTCGCCGATGCGCTGGAGATCGGCGTGCAGGCGCGCCCGGACATTTTCGCGCTGCACATCGTCAAGCCGGAGCTGCTGCATAAGCGGGTCATCGAAGTGCGTGAGCGGGTAACGGCGGAAGGCGAAGTGCTGACGCCGCTCGATGAAGAGCACGCGCGCGAGGGGTTGCAGGCCGCTTACAATGCCGGTTTTCGCGCCCTCGCCATCGCCTGCCTGCACAGCTGGGCCTTTCCGAAGCACGAGCGCGAGATCGCAGCGATCGCGCGCGAGATCGGGTTCACGCAAATCAGCGTCAGTTCGGAGATCAGCGGCCTCATCAAGTTCGTGCCGCGCACCGATACGACGGTGGCGGACGCGTATCTGTCGCCGGTGTTGCGCAAGTACGTGGAGCAGTTTGAAAACGCACTGCTTGGGCCGCCGGCGTCCTCGCCGGCGGTTCGATCCGGCTCGTCAACGGCGACGCAGAGTGAACGCTCGCGCGCCGGCGAGGACGCCGGCGGTCCAAGCGTGCTGTTCATGCAATCGAACGGCGGCCTCGCGCACGCAGCCAGTTTCCGCGGCCGCGACGCCGTGCTCTCCGGCCCTGCCGGCGGCGTCGTCGGCATGACCGCCGCCGCCAAGCGCGCGGGCTTTGCCCACGCGCTGGGTTTCGACATGGGCGGCACGTCGACCGATGTTTCGCATTATGCCGGCGCATTCGAACGCACCAATGAAACAGTCGTCGCCGGCGTGCGCTTGTCGGCGCCGATGCTGCAGGTTCACACGGTGGCCGCCGGCGGCGGCTCGATCTGTGTTTTCGACGGCATGCGCCTGCGCGTCGGTCCAGAAAGCGCCGGCGCCGATCCGGGCCCGGCGTGTTATCGTCGAGGCGGGCCGCTCACCATCACCGATTGCAACGTGCTCCTCGGCCGGGTGCGACCGGAGTTCTTTCCGGCCATCTTCGGGCCGAACGCCGATCAGCCGCTGGACCGCGACGTCGTTGCAGCGAAGTTTGCCGAACTCTGCGCCGAGGTGGAGGCGATGACGGGGCGTGCGATGACCCCAGAGGAAGCGGCCGAAGGCTTCCTCACCATCGCCAACCTCAACATGGCCGAGGCGATCAAGAAAATTTCGATCCAGCGCGGCTACAATCCGAAGGAATACGCGCTCGTCGCCTTCGGCGGCGCCGGCGGACAGCACGCGTGCGCCGTGGCGGACGCTGTGGGGGTGGAGACTATCCTTTTGCACCCGCTAGCGGGAGTGCTCTCCGCCTGGGGCATGGGGCTGGCGGACGTGCGTGCGGTCACAGAAGAAACCGTGGAGCAGACGCTGGCGGATGCGGGCGATCTGTACGAGCGGGCTGCAGTGCTCGCAGCCAGAGCGGCCGCAACGTTGAAGGCAAAAGGTGGCGACGCGCGCGCCGAAATTACCGCCAACCTCAAGTATGAAGGCGCAGACTTTTCCCTGCCCATCGCCTATGTGCCGTCGCGCGACACCGTGGCGTTGGCGCAGGCGTTCGAAGCCGAACACTGCAAGCGCTTTGGCTTCGTCGATCCGGCTCGCGCTATCATCATTGCTTCGCTCACCGCAGAGGCCGTTGCGCATGAGGAGCCCCGGCTTCCTGCCGGCACAGACGCCGCGCCCGCGCAACAAGATGCCGACAAGATGCCGGCGGTCCTCACGTCGCTCTTTGCACAGGGGCGCGCATGCGACGCTCCCGTGTTTCAGCGCGCCACGCTGCGAGCCGGCTTTGAAACCGAAGGCCCTGCCCTCATCCTGGAACAAGGCGCCACAACCTATGTCGCGCCCGGCTGGCGCGCGCGCATGAGCGAGCACGGCGATCTGGTGCTGACGCGCGCCTCGCACATCGAACGAAAAGCCATCGGCACGCGCGTCGATCCCATCCTGCTCGAAGTGTTCAACAATCGCTTCATGGGCGTCGCCGAGGAGATGGGCCTCGCGCTGCAGACCACGGCCTCCTCCGTCAACATCAAGGAGCGGCTGGATTTCTCCTGCGCCGTGTTCGACCAGACCGGCGGCCTCGTCGCCAACGCGCCGCACATTCCGGTGCATCTGGGCTCGATGAGCGACAGCGTGCGCGAGATCGTGCGCCAGCGAGGCGATGAGATTCGCGCCGGCGACATCTACATGCTGAACGCCCCGCACGCCCGCGGCACGCATCTGCCCGACATTACCCTGATCGCGCCGGTCATTC
>CAZHWA010000189.1:0-5247 GCA_964536175.1 uncultured Terricaulis sp.
GGCGGCGCGATTCGTCTGCGGCTATCTCGGCTGCGACGCGCGACCGTTCAATCCGATCCTCGATGCATTGCCGCGCATGCTGCACGTGCGCGCCTCGACGACCGGAGGCATGCTGACGAACGACCTAATTCGTCTTGCGCTGCATGAACACGAACAGCCGACGGCGGGGGGCGAGACCATCCTTTCCAAGCTGAGCGAACTCATGTTTCTGCAGGCGGTCCGCCAATACATCGACAGCCTGCCGCCGGAATCCACCGGCTGGCTATCCGGGTTGCGCGACCGGCACATCGCCGCGGCCCTGCGCATCATGCACGCCAAACCCGGACAAGACTGGACGCTCGAACAACTGGCGCGCGAGGCAGGGTTGTCGCGCTCGGCCTTCGCCGAACGCTTCACCGCGATTATGGGCGTGCCGCCGATGCAATATCTTGCCAACTGGCGGCTGCAGCGCGCTGCGCGGCTGCTGGAGCAGCCGAGCATGAGTATCGCACGGGCCGCAGCGGCCGTGGGTTATGACTCAGAGGCTGCCTTCAACCGCGCCTTCAAAAAGCAGGTCGGCGTGCCTCCCGGCGCCTGGCGGCGCGCGCGCAACGGCGCAGTCGAGAAGGCCGAGCCGGCTTGAGCGCACGCACACTGCTGCTGACGGCGCTGGCGATGGTCGCCTTCGCGGCCAATTCGCTGTTGTGCCGTCTGGCGCTCGGTGCAGATGAGATCGACGCGGCGAGCTTCGCCACGATCCGCGTCCTCTCCGGAGCGGTGACGCTGGCCGCGATTTCTTGCGCGCAGCGGCGCCCACGCTCGTCCGGCGGAGCCGATTGGCGTTCGGCCACGGCGCTCTTTGCTTACATGATATTTTTCTCGTTCGCTTATATCTCGCTCGGGGCGGCGACCGGCGCTCTTATCCTGTTCGCCGCCGTGCAGCTGACAATGTTCGCTTTTGCCTTGAGCGCCGGCGAACGCTTCGCGCCGATGGCCTGGTTCGGCTTGATCGCGGCGGGCGCCGGTTTGCTCTACTTGGTAAGTCCCGGTCTCAGCGCCCCCGATCCGCTCGGCGCCTTGTTGATGACGATCGCGGGCGCCGCCTGGGGAGTCTATTCATTGCTCGGACGGGGCGCCGCCGATCCGCTCGCGGCCACCACGATGAACTTCATGTATTGCGCGCCGCTGGTCGTCTTGGTCAGCCTTTTTAATCTTTCGCAGGTCAGCATTTCGCTCGCCGGCGGCGTGTACGCAGTGGCGTCCGGCGCGCTCGCGTCCGGTTGCGGTTATGTGATCTGGTACGCAGCGCTGCGCGGCCTCTCGGCCGGGCGTGCGGCCACGGTGCAGCTCTCCGTTCCCGTCATAGCAGCGATCGGCGCGGTCCTGCTGTTGTCGGAAGCAATCACCGTACGCCTGGCGCTCGCGTCGGCGGCGACGTTGGGCGGTGTGGCGTTGGTGTTGGCGCAGCGCGCGGCGCCCGCTAAGCGTTCGTCGACGGCGCCGGCTGGCGAGCAGTGAGTTCAACACGCTGGGTTTCGACAAAATCGTCGCCGTAAGTCAGGCGCAGGGATATTTCGACACGCTCGGGCGTCAAATCGTAGAGGACAAAGCCGTGGCCCCCGTCGCGGGGCCGGCCTGACGCAAGGCTGGGCGCGACGATGAAGGCGCTGGAGGGCGGCCCGAGCGGCACGAGCTTGAAGCCGTGCGCGTGACCGCACAGCAGCAGCGTACAATCGTGTTGGCTTAAGACCTCAAGCGCTTCGCGGCCGCGACGTGCATCGCTGCGCACCCAGGCGCCGTCGTGGGTGACGGGGGGATGGTGTGCAACGACGATGCGCCAGCAGCACGGCGCGGTGGCGGTGAGCGCAGCGCGCAGGGCCTGCAACCGATAGACGCCCTGCGACCAATCCAAACGCGCTTGGATCGCACGGGCAGTCGAGATCGCGGCGACGCCCGTTGTCTTGTCGATGCTGAACCAGCGGTCGACCACGGGCAGGCGACTGAAGCGGCGGTAGGGCCGGGTGATGCGTACAAAAGGATCGAACACCGGGGCATCGTGATTGCCGGGCGCGGCGACGATCGGGGCTGGCATTCCCGTCAGAAATTCGGCCGCCTCAGCGTATTCGCGGCGCCGCCCGGATTGCGTGACATCGCCGGAGAGGACGATAACGTCCGGCTCAAGATCGGCGATCGCAGCGCGGGCGCGCTGCAGCACCGTTCTATCGGCGTCGCCTATATGCACGTCGCTGATATGGATGACCCGCGTCGCAGCTGGCCCCTGCATCAGCCGAACGGAAGCGCCGCGCTCATGTCCCAGCCGCTGGCAACGACCGTCAACGTGATCGTAGCAATGATCAAAACTGAGACTGCGGCCGCGGCTGCCGCCCAGGTCCCCGGGGCGACGGCTTCCTTACCCTCTTCATCGTCGTAGTCGCTGTCAGTGCGATAAGTCATCGTGCCGGGATCTGCCTTCGAGACGGGCCGGTTACGGAGTGCCGTCGTCGTCATCGATGGCTTCTGCGGTTGTGTCGGCAGCGTCGCCGACGGCTTCGCCAACATCCTCGATGTCTTCCCCCGCGCCAGCGACGGTGTTGCAGGCAGCCGATAGCAAAGCGGCCCCCGCCGACAGAGCAATCAAAGTGCCCTTGCTCAGCGTGCGCATGTGCGGTTCTCCTGGTAACGCTCCGGGTGCGCCGAAGCCTGACGCTCAACGCACCTTGCGCGTGCTAGTTCCAGCGGAACGCTAAGCGGCCTCTGCCGTGGTCTGGAAAAAAAGCGCTTGGCTCACAGCTGCTTGTACAGTTTCTTCCAAGTACGGCTTGGTAATCAGGAAGGTCGGTTCCGGGCGCTCCCCGGTGAGCAACCGATCCGGGAACGCGGTGATGAAGATCACGGGCACGGCGACGCGATGCAAGATCTCGTTGACCGCATCGATGCCTGAAGAACCATCGGCCAGCTGAATGTCGGCCAGGACGAGATCGGGTTTGTGCTGCGCGGCGGCGGCGATCGCCTTGCTTGCAGTGTCCGCTGTCGCAACGACTTCGTGACCGAGCTTGCTGACGATATCGCTAAGGTCGATCGCGATCAGCGTCTCGTCTTCGATGATAAGGACACGTGCGCGCGTCTGCCGCTCAATCTCGGTGCGCGCTTCGCCAACCAGTGCGGTCACTTCCGACCAAGGCAGTCCCATGATGCGCGCAGCTTCGTCGGTGGTGAAGCCTTCGACCGTCGTCAACAGCAGCGCCTGCCGGCTGAGCGGGGTCAGCGCGCGCAAACGCTCCTGCGCCTTGGCGGCCAGGCCGGCGCCTTCCGCCGGCGCCGGGTCGATGTGAGCGCTGTCCCAGATGGCGTGAAAGACCCGATAAAGCGCGACCCGCGGCGGCAGCGCCATGTCGAATGCGCTGCGGTCTTCGATCAGCGCCTGCAAGGTAGCTGCAACATAGGCGTCCCCGCTGCGTTGGGAGCCCGTCAAGGCTCGCGCATAGCGCCGTAGCAAGGGGATGTGAGGGGCAAGAACGTTGGAAAGGTTCATTTAAGGCTCCTACGGGCTGAGCCCGTCCCGCCCAGCCTAAATCCCGGCCCCTTCAACGCCCTAGGTGAAAAATGGTTCCTGACGCCAGGAACCGCTCCGGCCCCTTTGACGTTGCCCCCTGGATTATCTGTCGTCTCGCCTGCGGAGAAGGGTTACATGCCTCCTGACCACGCACCGACCAAGGAGTGGCCGATGACAGGCCAACCGCCTGAAAACAATAGCATAAAAGGGTCGGATCGCCCGAAGCGCAAGCGTCCTGCGGAGTTCATGCCGGCAGGGAGAAGGGGCGACGACCTCATCACGCGCAATCTGAAGCGCGTCTACGAACAGGTCGCCGCCGAGCCGATCCCGCCGGATCTCATGAAGCTGCTGGACCAATTGGGGGACCGCAACGGGGAGGACGATGATGTCTGAACCGCGCAAAGCCCCTCCGTCCCCGCAAACGCAGGGCGAGATCCGCGAAGCGCTGGTCGATCTCATGCCGAACCTGCGCGCCTTCGCCCGATCGCTCTGCTCCAACCCGGCTCGTGCCGACGATCTCGTGCAAGATGCGCTCGTCAAGGCGCTGGCGAACATCGAGCGCTTCGAGCCAGGCACCAATCTTCGCGCGTGGATGTTCACGATCCTGCGCAACACCTACTACTCGGACCTGCGCAAGAAGCGGCGCGAAGTCGAGGACAGCGAAGGCCAGCACGCCGCGCGCCTTGCCGATGCGCCGAACCAACATGGCGTTGTCGACCTCGAAGACTTCAAGATCGCGTTCTCGAAATTGAACAACGACCATCGTGAAGTCTTGACGCTGGTCGGTGCTTTCGGCTTGCCTTACGAGGAAGCGGCCGAAATATGCGGCTGTGCGGTCGGTACGGTGAAGAGCCGCGTCAACCGCGCGCGCAAGCGTCTGGCCGAATTGCTTGGCATCGATTCGGACGGCGCGCCCCTCGGTGAGGAAGTCCGGTCCTTGCCGCAGGGGGTTATCGCCGGCTCTTGGTAGAACGCATCCGATCATTAAGGCTGTGGCCGAGGGAGTTGTCGTTGCGCTCGCTGCGCGGGCGCTTGGCGGCTCTGCTTGGCCTTGCCTTCCTTCCTGCCGGCGCCGTCGCGGTGCAGGCCGGCATGACTGCCGAAGCCGAGCGGCGCGTTGCGCTGCAGCAAGCCATCGGCGCGCGCGAAGTCGCGGCCATGACCGACGTCCGCGACGAAATCATCAGCATGCGGGAAATCACCCGCTCGCTTGCAGCAAACGCCGATCTGTTCGCCGACAACCGCGCCCGGTGCCAGGCGACGCTGGAGCGGATCGGCGAGCAGTACGAAACGCTCACGGTGCTCAGTGTTCTGGACGCGAATGGAGATGTCGTTTGCGCTGACGAGCGGCGTCTGATCGGCCGGCACATCGATGCGGAATCATCTCTCGCCGCCGCTGCAGCCCGCATGCAGACGGTGATCGGCTTTGAGCCGACCGGGGCTTTTGTCGCCGTTGCGCCCGCCGAACTCGGTCCCGCGGGGGTCAGTCTCTTTGTCGGGGTCACGCGTCCAGCCGCGCCGCTGCTGGATAGGCATCGTAGCGACATGCCGACCAGCGTCGATTTCGTCGTCGATGCATCCGGCAACATCCTGTTCACCGATGGCGTCGATCTCGGCGCCGGCGATGGCGCTGCATTCCGCGCCATGCTTGCCGAAACCCCGCCGGCTTTGCTGTCCAACGCACAGCGCGTGGGCGACACTTGGCTGATCGCCAC
>CAZHWA010000190.1:0-5247 GCA_964536175.1 uncultured Terricaulis sp.
AAGACCGGCTCTGTAAGTCAGTTTTAGTTCCAGAAAACGCATACCGTCAGCGTCGCTTCGGCGCGCGATCGCTCGCACGCCCGCAGCACGCCGCCGCCTGCGTTTCCCTTCTCCGAAATCACAATGTCAAAGAGCGTCCATCCGGGGAAATTTCCCCGAACCCGCACGCGCAAAGCCGAAGCCCGTACATGCGGGCCGAAACCACTTCCCGGTCCCGGCGGAAGGCGCGGTTTCTAGGCGCGCCCTTTTCCCGTGTCAACGACCTTTTCGCGTAGAAAACGCAATTCCCAGCCGTTACAAAAACGCCTGAAGAATCAACGTGATTTCTGCGCGCTCAGCGACGGCGCTGTCTGCGCCGATCATTTGAGGATCGCAACCACTCACCTTAACGATTCGCCTCTGAGGCTTCAAGCGCCCATCGGCTCGCCAAGACGCCGCACCGGCCTGACGTCCAGGCGCAGCGCAGCCAGCTTAGGTGGGAAGTGTAACCGGAATTTCAAGGAGCCGCCCTCACCGTTGGTTCGAGCCGAACCGGCGCGGGCTTTCCGAAATGGTTCGCCGGGGCGGCCGTTTCAAGCGCCTCAGTGAGTGGCGATGTAGGCCTGCATGGCCGCCGCCTCGGCCTCCACCGCAGCGATACGATGCTTCACCAGATCGCCGATGGATACGATCCCCATGAGCCTGCCGTTGTCGATCACCGGCAGGTGGCGAATGCGCCGATCGGTCATGCGCGCCAGGCCTTCGTCGATGGTCTCGCTCGGATGGGCGGTGACGACATGCTTGCTCATCACGCTTTTCACCGCGTTTTCCAAGCAGTCCGCGCCTTTGCGCGCGACTTCGCGCACGAGATCTCGCTCAGACACGACGCCTGCGATCGAGCCGTCGTCGCTGAGCACAACCAGCGCGCCGACCCCCTTTTCATCCAGTTCGCGCACGGCTTGTTCGAGCGAAATCTCGGCGCGCGCCGTGTGCACCTGCGCGCCCTTCTCACGAAGTACATGGGCGATCAGCATGGCGTATCCTCCACGGAGGAGAATGCGTCGCATCACAGCGTCCTTCAAGCGCGAACACCCGCTTTGCCGCTCCCTTGCGCGCGGGTAAGCTTGTGCGCATGGCTGCGTACAAAGAGCGGGTCGCACTGGACCTGGAGCGCTGGATCGCGGCGGGGCACGTCTCCGCCGACAAACGCGCGGCCATCCTCGCATCCATCCCCGACGCGCGGCGCCTGGATGCCGCAACGGCGCTCGCCTGGGTCGGAGGCGTGCTGCTCGGCATCGCGGTGATTGCGTTTATCGCGGCGAATTGGGACGGCCTGCCGCGCCTGGTGCGCTTCGGATTGCTGCTCGCGTTTTTCCTGGGTCTTGCGGGCGCTGGCGCCTGGGCGGCGCAGCAGCAACGACCGGTGCTCAGCAACATAGCCTTGATGATCGCCGCGCTCGTATTTGCCGCCTCGATAGGACTGACCGGTCAGATCTTCGACATCGCCGGCGATCCGCGCGCTGCTTCCTACGGCGCCGGGCTTGCTGCATTAGCGCTTGCGCTTGCCGGACGGTCCACCGGCGCGGCGACTGTCGGCCTCGTCTTCATCGCACTCGGCGACTTCACGGATCGTCAGTGGTTCTCCGGCCTCAACTCCGATGCGCCGTGGATGCTGTTTGCCGCGCCGCTCGGCGCCTATCTCGCACTGCGTTGGGGCTCGGCGCCGCTGGCGCATGTGTCTGCGCTCGCGATCATCTATTGCTTCGGCTGGTTTGCCGCGCGCGTTGACGAAGATGCAGGGGTGCTGCTGTTCCTGTCCATCGGCATGGGCGCGATGGCGGCCGGCGCGCGCTGGCTCTACAAGCAAGACCGCGCCTTCGCGAGCGTGTTCTACGGTTGGTTCGCATGGGGAGCGCTCGTGCTGTTCGCCATCGCCGGATACTTGCCCTGGTTCGGCGTGGAAGGCAGCCAAACCGCCGGCATCCTCCACCGCATCGTCTGGCTCGCCGCTTCGGGCGCAGTGCTGGCGCTCGGGCGTTACGACAGCCACGCGCTGGTCAGCACGGTTGGCGTGCTCAGCATGATCGGCGCAATCTGCGCCCTGCTGGCCGATCTCGGCCTCGATCTGCTCGCAGCGGCGGGCGTGTTTCTCCTCTGCGCGCTGGCGGCTCTGATCGGCGGGCTCATGTTGCGACAGCGGACAAGACCCTCATGAGAGTTCAGCCAGCGCCGCGCATTATGGCCGTCGCGTTCTTGTGCGCGGTCGCCCTCATCGCCCTCGTCATCAGTGAAGGGCTCGCGCGCGCGAGCGGACAGGAAGCGCTCCTGCCCATGGAGGTGGTCGACCCGCGCTCGCTGCTGCACGGCCATTATGTTCAGCTCAATCTCGTGCAACGGCTCGAGCCTGGCGCATCCTGCCCTCGGGCTGAGCCGACAGCGGATTGGCTGGCGTTCGGCCGCGCCGGAGACGGCGTGTTGAGATTTGCCGGCGCGGCAGTGTCGCGCGAAGCGGCGCAGCGCATCGCGCCGGTGCTGGTCAAAGGCACGTTCACGTGCTCGGAGCCGGCGACGGTTCCTGAAGGCGAGCCCGCGCTGCCCGGCTGGGTAGGGCTCGATATCGGCATCGATCGATTCCACATCAATCAAACCGACGCCCTGCGCATTGAACGGATTCTTCGCGAGCAGCGTCCGAGCGAGGACACACGCGCGTTCGCGATCGTATCGGTCGCGCGGGACGGACGTGCGCGGCTTAAGGGCCTGATGATCGATAACGAACGACTCGATCTCGAATGGTTCTAGGCCCACGGGCCGCGATAGCGAGGGGCGACGGCGATGTAGGCCAAGGCGCCGCCAACGAACCCGCCGAGGTGTCCTTCCCAGGCGATGGGAAGCCAGCCGAGTTCGCTCGCGACGCCCATCAGCACTACGTTCAGAAAGAAGATGGACATGAACGCGCCGCGAATGCGCGGATCCAAGACAGCCTGGAGCCAATGCGGCCGCAACGCGAGAAAGTAGGCGCTGAACACGCCGCAGACGGCGCCGGAGGCGCCGACGGCGACCTGATCGCCGCCCCAGTTAAGCAGGACGAACGCAACGCCGCCCAGGACGGCGCCGGCGAAAAACACGATCAGAAACCGCCACCAACCCAGCCGCAGGGCTGGTAACCTGCCGAGAAGGAAGAAGAAGAAGGCGTTAAGCCCGGCGTGCCACCAGGCCAGGTGTAGGAAGGTGTGGCCGAACAGCGGCGCTGCGGCCTCGTACCAGGCGCCGTAGCGGTGCGGGCTGTCTTGGCTGAAACGTTCCGGAATTAACGCAAGCGCATAATCGATCGCCTGCTGTTCGGCCGGCGACGCCAGCAGAAACGCCGCATACGCAAGCGCGATCGCGCCCACCAGCGCCCAAATAATGAACGGCGTCGGCAAGCGAGCGGCTTCTTCGGCCAAAATCAGGACTCCACGAGGTTAACGCGAGGCGCACGGCGCGATATGGGGCGCGCCCGTCGCAAGGCCAATGCGCCGCTCGCCAAAACGGCTGGCACAAGCATTGCTTCCTCGCTCCGCACACGAATTCCAGCGGAGCAAACGCGGGTGCGCACGTTCATCATATTTGCAGCGGCGGTGCTGGCCACCCCAGCGTTCGCCGACCCAATTCCGGGCGGTACTGGCGATGTCGAACGCGCATTCGGCATGGATTGGGAAAGCTTCGACCGGCCGATCAATCCGGCCACGCGCGATGCGAACGGCAACCGCACCATCGTCAACGGCCGTATGGAAATCGAAGGCACGCTCACCGGAGGCATCATGGACGGCTTCGCCTCGGGTCTGGGCGGCGGCTCGGCTCAAGCCATCGGCAACCAGCTGAACGTGATCACGCAGGGCAACTACAACACCGTGATCGTCGACTCCACACAGATCAATAACGGCGACATCAGCGCCGACATCGACGGAGATTGATCCACATGCGCGCGCTGAAAACCCTCGCCGCCCTTGCCTGCACCCCGGCATTGGCTGCCTGCATTACGCCCTATTCCGGCAGCGACGGGCTCTAGTCGCTGCCGATCGGCGATGCGCCTGTGACGGCGAACCCGACAGCCTATTCTCCCGCGCTCGATTGCCTGAACGCCTACGCCCGCCATAACCAACTGGCGACGCCGCGCATCGCCGTTGGCCGCATCATCGATTATACCGGAACGGTCAACGAGGACGGCGGCCGGCGCATTACCCAAGGCGCATCGCTGATGGCCATGAGCGCATTCGCCAAGGCGGGCGCGCGCCTGGTGGAGCGGTTCGACACATCCGTCACCGAACTCGAGCTGCGTTACGCCAACAACCGCCTGATCGGTCAGGATGGCGACGATAGCGTGCGCCGCATTTATGCCGGTCAGATGCCGGGCTCGGATTTCTACTTTGTCGGCGGCATCACCGAGCTCAACTACAACATCCGTTCGATGGGCGTGGACGCGCAGGGCGGCCATACCGACGCCCGCGACGGCGTCGGCAATCTCGGCGCGCGTCTTTATGTGATGAACATTGCGCTCGACTTCCGGTTGATCGACACGCGCACCCTCGAAGTGGTCGACGTGATCTCCTACCAGAAGCAGATCATCGGCCGCGAAGTCCGCGCTGGAGTGTTCTCCTTCTTCGACGACACGTTCATCGACATCGCGGCCGGCGAACGCGCGCTGGAGCCGGTGCAGCTTGCAGTGCGCGCCGGCGTCGAGCGCGCCGTTGTGCAGGTCATGAGCCGCTTCTACCGCATCACCGACAGTTCGGCGTGCCAGGCCGAGCTACATGCCGAAGGCGACCCAATGGGGCCCAGTCCGCCGCCGTCCGGCGCGACGCAGAGCCCCGCGTCCGTCGCGATCGACAATGCGCGCCCCACTACGGATGCGTGGCACGCCACCCGGGACGAGAATATCACCGGTATCCGCGGCCGTACGGAAGGATAAACGGAGTTATGCGCGCCGCATTCCTTCTGTCCGCAGCGTTGTTCACCGCCCCTACGGCGTTCGCGCAATCGAACGATCAATATCAGGACGGGGATGCTAGCGCCGTCGCTGAGATCGAGGTGGGCGAAGCCTACGATGCGGCGGCGACGGCGGTGGCAAGCGGCAATGTCGTATCCATGGATGGGGAAGGCGGCCAAGTCGAGCTGAGCAACGACCAGCACATGGACGGGAATACATCGGCCTCGGCCGACGCTACTGTCTGGGACGCGGAAGGCAATGTCGCAGCGGCGTCGGCCGCGGTTGGCAACGGCTCGACGGCC
>CAZHWA010000191.1:0-5225 GCA_964536175.1 uncultured Terricaulis sp.
CTGCTCGACATGCTCTCGTCAGCGCAAACGCTGCCGGCGCTGCAGCGCGCCAAGGAGCGCGGCGTCAAAGCCGTCGCCAGCGTCAACGTCCATCACCTCGTGCTCAACGAACACGATGTCGACGGCTATCGCAGCTTCGCGAAGCTTTCCCCGCCGCTGCGCAGCGAAGACGACCGAGCCGCGCTCGTGCAGGCCGTCAGCGAAGGCCTCATCGACGTCATCGTCTCCGGCCACGATCCGCAACAAGCCGAGGACAAGCGTCTCCCGTTCGAGGAGGCCGCTTTCGGCGCCGTCGGCCTCGAAACGCTGCTGCCCGCCGCGCTGACGCTCGCGCATAAGGGCGATGCGCCGCTGACAACGCTTATTCGCGCGATGACGCTCAAGCCCGCTGAGATCCTGAAGCTGCCGCAAGGCCGCCTCGCCAAAGGCGCGCCCGCCGATCTCGTCATGATCGATCTCGGCGCGCCGTTCCGGCTGGATTCCGACAAGCTCCGCTCAAAGTCCAACAATTCGCCGTTCGACGAAAAGCTGCTTCAAGGCGCCGTGAAACGGACATTCATCGCCGGCAAGACTGTGTTCAGTACGTGAGGAGGATCACATGCGCAGCGTGCAGGATGAAGCGCCTGCCTCCCCCTCGATGGGGGAGACGCCGCGAAGCGGCGGAGGGGGTGTTCGCACTGAACGCGAAGAGTCGCCTGGGGAGGCTAAGCCCCCATCATCGCGGGCCTCACCCCCTCAGTCGCGCTTACGCGCGACGGCTCCCCCATCGAGGGGGAGCAGGTCGCTTCTCCTCTCCGCACTCCTGCTTGCACTCGCCGCGTGCGCCACGCCCCCGCCGCCGGGCCCCGGCGATCCAGGCCCGGACGGCGGGCCTCCGCCCATCCCGCTCGACGGACCCATCGCCTATCGCTGCGCCGACGGCACCCAGCTCATGGTCGAAGCCACCGGCGAAAACGCGCGCGTCGCCATTATCGGCGGCCCGTCCATGGTGCTGCCGCGCGCGGGCGAGAACTACTACAGCAACGGCCGCTACGGCTTTCGCGGCGGCGGCGCCGCCGGCCAATGGGAAGTGGGACGCCGCGCGCCGGTGAATTGTACGGGCAGCTAAACGTCGATCAGTTCCGCGAACTTCGCCAAGTCGATATTCCCGCCGCTGACGACGCACACGATCGGCCCATCGCCGGCTTTGCCGCTCAGCGCGGCGGCCAGCGGCAGCGCGCCGGCGCCTTCGGAGATCACGCGCGCCTTCTCCGCCATCAGGCGCATGGCGCGGCGCGTTTCGTCCAGGCTCACGACGATGTCGCCGTCGACCAGAGGCTTGATGCGCTCCCACATGCGCGGCGTCACGCTGCGTCCACCCGCGCCGTCGACGAACGAATACTCCCAGGCGTGAAATTCCTGCGCCGCATCCGCCGCGACCGACACAGAAAGCGGCGCGGCGGTTTCCGGCTCGGCGCCCAGCAGCTTCACCTGCGGCGCTTTCGCTTTCAGCGCCGCGCCCAGCCCTGCGATCAGGCCGCCGCCGCCGACCGCGGCGATCACGGTGTTCGCCTCCGGGCAGTCCTCCAGAATCTCCAGCGCCATCGAGCCGTGGCCGGCAATGAAGTTGTGGTCGTCGAACGGATGCACCAGCGTGCCGTCCATGCCGGGAAAGGCGTGCTCTTCCAGCGCATGCCAGCAGACATCGAACGGCGTCAGGATCAATTCGGCGCCGAGCGCCTGCATGCGGTCGATCTTGGTCTGCGGCGCAGTGTCGATCACCACGATCTTGCACGGCACGCCGGCCGCGCGCGCCGCATACGCCACGGCTTGGCCTGCATTGCCGGCGCTGACGGTCCAGACGCCGCGCTTCTTGGCCTCATCGCTCAGCATCGCCACGGCGTTCACGCCGCCGCGGATCTTGTAGGCGTTGGTCGGCTGCAGATTCTCCAGCTTCAGCCGGATGTCCGGCCCATCCGCGCCGAGGTCCAGCTGCACCAGCGGCGTGCGCAGCACGGTTCCCTTTATGCGTTCCCGCGCGGCTTCGATTTCCTCAAACGTGATCGGGCGGACAGGCGCGAGTGAAGGCATGCAATTCTCATAAGCTCTTGCCGCTCCACAGTCATCCCGGCCGCAGCCGCCAAGCGGCGAAGAGCCGGGATCCAGGGGATCGTCAAGCACAGAGCTTTGTGGCCCCTGGGTCCCGGGTCGCGCTGCGCGCGCCCGGGATGACTCAAGTGGGCTCAACTCATACTGTCCTCAAATGCGCTTCATCGACCGCGACGAAATCCGCGAACGGCTTACCGACGATATCTGCATCCCCATCGTGCGCGAAGCGATGATTGCGTTCTCCAAGGGCGAGACCAAACAGCTGCTGCGCGCGATACTCCCGCTCGGCGAGGGCCGCCTGTTCGGCTCGATGCCCGGCGGCCTCGGTGGGCGCAACGTGTTCGGCGCCAAGCTGATCAGCGTGTTCCCGGAGAACTTCGCCAAGGGCGTGCAATCGCACCAGGGCGTCGTCGTGCTGTTCGACGGCGAAACCGGCGCGCCCGTCTGCATCCTGCACGCCGGCGAGATCACCGCCATCCGCACCGCGGCGGCCAGTGCTGTCGCCACCGACGCGCTGGCGCGCAAGGAGGCTGCGCGTCTCGCCATGCTCGGTTACGGCGAACAGGCGCGCACGCATGCGCGCGCGATCGCAAGAGTGCGCACCCTGGAGGCGATCACCGTTTGGGGACGCTCCCCGGAACGCGCACAGGCGTACGCAAACGAGATGCAGTCCGAACTCGGCATTCCCATCGCGCCCGCCTCCACGGCGCGCGAGTGCGTCGCCGGCGCGGATATTATCTGCACCGTCACCGCCGCCGCAGAGCCGATCCTCCAAGGCGCCTGGCTTCAACCGGGCGCGCACGTCAACATCGTCGGCTCCAGCTACGCCGGCCCGTGCGAAGTCGACACCGGCCTCGTCGCGCGCGCCCGCTTCATCGCCGACAGCCGCGAGGGCGTGCTGGCGCAAGGTGCGGAGTTTTTGCGCGCGAAAGAAGCCGGCGTCATCGGCGACGAGCACATCGCCGGCGAAATCGGCCAGGTGCTCGCCGGCGACATCGACGGGCGACAGAGCAAAGCCCAAATCACCGCCTACAAGTCGCTCGGCCACATCGTGCAGGATCTCGCCGCCGCGGCCGCGCTCTACTCCCAGCACTAGCTTCGCGTTGCCCCCTCCACAGGCGCGGCAGGCCCTGATACAGAAGCGCTGGTGGAGGCGGTTTCTGTCATTCTCGCCGCGGTGGGCGGCTATCTGCTCGGCTCGATTCCGTTCGGGCTGGTGCTGACGCGGCTCGCCGGCCTTAGCGACATCCGTCAGATCGGCTCCGGCAATATCGGCGCAACCAACGTGCTGCGCACGGGCCGGAAGGATCTGGCGCTGGCCACGCTCGTGCTGGACGCGGGCAAGGCGGCCGCGGCGCTGTTGTTGGCGCGCGCCTGCGCCGAGGCAGCGGGCTTGGACGAAGAAACGCAGCGACAACTCGGGCTGCTGGCGGGCGCGGCCGCCTTTATCGGTCACTGTTATCCGGTCTGGCTTGGTTTCAAGGGCGGCAAGGGCGTGGCCACCTTCTTTGGCGTTCTGTTTGCCGGCATCTGGCCGCTCGGTTTGATGGCGGCGATCACCTGGCTCGCCGTCGCGACGATCTTCCGCTACTCTTCGCTCGCGGCGCTGTGCGCGGCGCTGATCGCCCCGCTTATGGCTGCGATTGCCGGCTTTGCGGTGTCGGAGATCGTCTTCACCCTGATCCTTGCCGCGCTCATCTTCCTGCGCCACGCGCCGAACATCGCGCGGCTGCGCGCCGGCACAGAGCCGCGCATCGGCGACAAGAAGGAAGAGGCGTCATCGCCGCTGGCGTCCCCGGCCACACCGGCGATCGAGCCGCCCACGTCTGCCGAATGAGCCGCACCCTCTCGCGCCCTGAGCGGATTGCATGGGCGCGCTTGGCTCGCACGCCGCGCATTGGCCCGCTCACCTTCACGCAGTTGATCGCGCGTTTTCGCACCGCCTCGGCTGCGCTCGACGCGTTGCCGCGTATCTCAAAGCTTGCCCCGCCAGACGCTGAACCTATCGAATCCGAACTCGATGCGGTCGAAGCGCTCGGCGCGCGCCTTATCGCAGCTTGCGAGCCCGACTATCCGCTTCTGCTGGCCCAGCTCGACGCACCGCCACCGCTTCTGGCCGTGCGCGGCGACGCCAACTGGTTAAAGCGCCCTACCGTCGCCATCGTTGGCGCGCGTGAGGGTTCGGGCGCAGCGTTGATGTTTGCCGAACGGCTTGCGGCCGATCTCGGGGCTGCGGGTTTCACGATCGTGTCCGGCTTGGCGCGCGGGGTCGATGCGGCCGCGCACAAGGGCGCCTTGGCGACGGGCACGGCGGCGGTGCTGGCCGGCGGACTGGATCAGCCGTATCCGCCGCAGAACCTCAAGCTGCACGAGGCGATCTGCGAACATGGCGCGGTCGTCACAGAGGCGCCTCTGGGCACGGTGGCGCGCGCGCGCGATTTCCCGCGCCGCAATTCGATCATCTCCGGTCTGTCGCGCGCTGTCGTCATCATCGAAGCGGCGCTGCGGTCCGGTTCGCTGATCACTGCGCGCGCGGCCGCCGACCAGGGTCGCGAGGTTATGGCCGCCCCCGGTTCGCCGTTGGATCCACGCGCCCGGGGCTCGAACGCACTGATCAAACAGGGCGCGACGCTGATCGAAAGCGCCGAAGACGTCATCGCCGCGCTGGGCGACGGCGTCCCGCCCTTGCGCCCGCACTCCGTCGGCCCGCTGTTCGAAACCGACAGCGCCCCGCCTCCCCCCGGGCTGGCTGGCGAGATCGTCGCGCTGCTCTCGCCCACGCCGATCCATGTAAACGATCTCGCTCGGCTCACTGACGCGCCGGCCGGCTCTGTTGCGGCGGCGCTGACGGAACTCGAGCTGGACGGGAAGGCAGCCTCCCTGCCCGGCGGCTATGCGGCGCTAGCGCGTCACGCGTTCGCGGACGAGTGACGTCTAACAATCTGTAAATACGCAGAAAATTAGCAGCCCTCAGGCATAAACGGGCGCCTGCCCGGCTAAGCGCGCGTTGACACGGCCTGGGCCGGACCCCAGTTTCCGGCCCGCTTCGGTCCGGCCGGACCACCGGAGAATCCCCGCCAACATGAACGTCGTCGTCGTCGAATCCCCGGCTAAGGCCAAGACAATCAACAAGTATT
>CAZHWA010000192.1:0-3517 GCA_964536175.1 uncultured Terricaulis sp.
TCGCGGCCCGCTCAGACGCTAACGATGCGCGCCGCCAGCTGCTGTCCCTGACACGCGAAGGCGAGTGCGTGCATGCACGCATTGCCCCGATTGCGCGGGCGAGCGAAGCGCAGTTGCTGTCCGCCTTGACCTCGCTGGAACGCCGCCAGCTCGATGAATTGATCGACCGCCTCTTGGCTGCGGCAAAGACGCTCTGAGCGCGCGTGATGACGCTTGCAGCGCGCCACCGCTCAGCACTGCGCGGAAAGGGAACTCAGGCACGGCAATAAACGTAACTCGCGCGGGGCTTGCTGCGACCGGAGATTACGATGACACGCTCTTCATGGTTCAGTCTTGCGTACGCCTTGTCGCTCGGCGTGGCGGGCCCGCTGGCTGCGTGCGCCAGCGGCGATGGACAGCAAAGCAGCCAATCGGCGCTTGCGGAGTCGCGACTGGGACAGACGCAGACGGGCCAAGCCACCCCGCCTGCCGAGACTGGCTTGCCGTATAGCGATACGCAGCTTCGCGCCTTTATCTCCGCGCGCGACGAGATTCAGCAATTGGCGCCAGCGCAAAACACCGAGCAGCAAGCCGCGAACCAGAGACGGATCGGCGAAATATTGCAGCAGAACAATTTAGCGCCCGATGTCTACAACGCCATCGCCACCGCCGCGCGGGACAATCAAGCCGTCGCAAATCGCATCGCCGCGCTGAGTGTAGGCTCGAACATTAGCGACGCTCAACTTCAGGCCTTTGTGGCCGCCAGCGCCGAGATCGATCCGCTTAACCGCAGCTTGGCGACGGCGACCGAGCAGCAGCGCACTCAGATCGCCGAGCAAATCCGCTCTGCGCTGGAGCGGCACAATATCGATCTGGAAACCTATAACGGCATCGCTGCGCGCGCGCAGACAGACGAAGCGCTAGCGACGCGCATCGCGCAACTGCGCGCCACTCAGCCGCCCGCAAGCGAAGGCGAGTGACTTATCGACTCTGCGGCGTCAAGCGATAGACGCCGCCATCCTCTTCGTCGGTGACGATCCAAAGTGCGCCGTCGGCGCTCTCTGCAATATCGCGAACGCGCCCTACTCCGAGCGCAAACCGCTCTTCTCCAGTCACGCGCTCACCATCCAGCTCAAGCCGGACAAGGCTCTCGATCCTGAGCCCTGCGATCAGAATATTGCCGCGCCACGGAAAAAGTTCACCGCGATAGAAATCCATGTCACCCGGCGCGATGACAGGGTCCCAGTAGTAGACCGGTTGCTCCATGCCGTCGCGCTGCGCGATGCCTTCGCCGATCGGCTCGCCTGAATACTCCTCGCCGTAACTGATGATCGGCCATCCGTAGTTGCGACCGGCGCGCGCTATGTTGATTTCGTCGCCGCCCTGCGGCCCGTGTTCGATCAGCCAAAGCTCGCCTGTTTCCGGATGAAGGTCCGCACCCTGGATGTTGCGATGCCCATAAGACCAGATCTCTGGGCGCGCATCCGACCGGCCGGCAAAAGGGTTGCCGCTCGATGCCGATCCATCCGCGACGATACGCACGACTTTGCCGACATGGGTTGAAAGGTCCTGCGCTAAGCCGCGCACCTCCGCCCTTTGCCGGTCGCCAAGCGCAATGAGCAAGCGGCCTTCCCGGTCGAAAACGATACGCGAGCCGAAGTGTCCATTCGACGCCCAGCCCGGCTGCTGGCGGAAAATTACCTGCAGGTTTTCAAGCTGCCGCTCGTTGTCGCTCAGGCGCGCGCGAGCCACACTTGTGCCATTCTCGCCGCCTCCGCGTGGCTCGGCGAACGTGAAATAGAGAATTCTGCTTTGGGCAAAGTCCGGCGCCAGCACGACGTCGAGCAGGCCGCCTTGATTGCGCGCATCGACATCCGGCACGCCGGCGATCGGGACGGAAATGCCACCCTCGCGTGTGACAATGCGCAGCCGCCCTGGCCGCTCCGTCACCAGCATACGTCCATCAGGAAGAAACACGATGGCCCAGGGATCGACGAGACCTCGCGCAATCTCCTCAACCGCGATGTCTACGCCCGAATTCGCCTCGGGCGCGCGCGTCTGCTCTTCGAACGCCGGCAGAAAGTCGGTGTTCGGAGCGCCCTGCTGCACCGGTGCGCCGGGCTGCCCAGCGCTCTGTGAACTACAGGCGGCGAACAAGAGAACGGCTGCTACGGCGAATCTCATCGGTCACATCCCATTTGCGGCGGTGTAATATGTGCGGCATCCGTCGAATAGGCCAGTCCGCGCTTGATTTTTGCTCGCTCGCGCTGGCCTTCTCGGCTAGCATCGCCTCTCGCTGCCGGAGGGGACGCGTGGCGGATGTCTTCATCTCCTATTCGCGCCTGGATTACGACCGCGTGCAGCCGATCGCCGAACGCCTGACATCGCTCGGCTATGCGATCTGGTGGGACAAAAACCTGCGCGCAGGTCAAGTGTTTGTCGACGAGATCGAGCGTCAGCTTGAGGCGGCGCGCGCCGTGCTGACGGTCTGGAGCCACAACGCGCGTAACTCGACCTGGGTCTATGCGGAATCAAGTCGCGCTGCCGATGCGAACAAATTCCTGCAGCTGCGGCTCGATCCCGTACAGCCGCCGTTACCCTTCGACGTTATGCACTGCGCCGACATCTCCCGCGCAGGTGAATGGGGTCAACTTGAACAGGCGTTGACTCAGCTCGTGCGCAAAGGATTGGCGCCACAGCAGCGCATTCGTCGCCTCGGCCCGATGGCGACGCCGGCGGCTGCGGGTTCGCCCAAACTGATCACGACGGCGACAACAGCGACGCTGTTTGCGTACGCCGGTGCAGTCACGGCCACCTATAACGGCGTGATGACGCCAGACCAATTGCAGATCGCCTTGCTTGGCATGATCGGCGTCGGCGGCGCCAGCGCCGTCCTTTCGGCGCACAGGCTGATCGCTATTCGGCGCGCGGGAGGGTAGCCATGGCGGGGTCGATATTGCGCTCCTTCGTCAGCGGTACGCGGCAGGTGCTCGGTGTACAGCTTTTCGTCAGTGTCGGCGCCGTGGCGCTGGCGGGATGGACGCTGGCCGTCACCAACGAGGCGCTCCGCGAGCGCGACCGGCTTCGCGAGCGCGTTATTCAGCTTGAGGAAGAGATGGGGACGCGAGGAATTGTAGTGCCCTCACCGCCCCCACTCGTCGACGCTGCGCCGGCGCCGCCCCAGACAGCCTATCCCGACGAAGTCGGGCCCGAGGATAATGCGCGGGCGCCAGAACAAAGCTCACCGCCAGAGCAAACTGGATCTGAAGCATTTAATCCCGGCCAAATCGTTACCGACCTGTTTGCGCCGCCGCCGGCCATGCGCACGCTCGTCCTGCACGCGCGCAGCGAAGCGGACGCCGAACTCGCGCGTCGCCTTGCCGAGGCCATGCCGCGCCCGGACAACCTGCGCATTGTCGTACGCACGATGGCGGCGCGCGACCCGCGGCCATCGGGGTACACCTATTATGACGGCCGCCAGAGCCGGACGGCTGCCGCGCTGGCTGCACGCTTCAACCAGACCGCCGGCGAGCACCAG
>CAZHWA010000192.1:3527-5173 GCA_964536175.1 uncultured Terricaulis sp.
CCCGTGGTCGGCCCAGCTGCGTGGCATGGCGCTGCCGGCGCAGGGCGAATACACGCCCGACCGCACGGACATAGTGCTCCCGCCGCTGCCCGCTCCTGCCCAGCTCAACCGCGTGGATCCGCGGCTTCTCCGAGAGCGCCCACAACAGAATCAGCCGCCGATCCGTTAGCTTGAGCCGGGAGCTGCCTTGCTTCCGCCCCGGAACGCGGCAACAAGCCCTCGCGATGAGCGCCGTCGCCCACGCCGATGTCGATTGGGAGCCCAAGCGCGTGCTGACGCTGCGCCGGGCGCGGCGTCGCTCGCGCATCATAGCTGTACTCCGTCGCTCATTTGTAGCAGGCGCGGGCGCCTCATTTGCGGCGGTGTTTGTGTTCATGGCGCTGAACGCGATTGAAGGGGGGGTCAACGCAGCCGCCTACGGGCCCTCCGAGCCCTTACGCATGATCAACCCGCGCTTCATCGGCCGGACCGACAGCGGGGGACCATATCAGCTCTCCGCCGAGTTGGCCGAGCGGCCGCGGGGCGAGGGGCAGCCAATCGAGCTGATCGCCCCGGTTTACCGCACCGAGGCAGGCACTATCATGCTGGCGCCACGCGGCATTTACGACGAACAGGCCAAGACGGTTGTCTTCGACGGAGAGGTTCTGTTTGCCGACCGTCAGGGCAATCGTTTCACGACGCCCAACATGATCGTGGACCTGGAAAAGGGAACGCTTACAGGCCGCGGCGGCGTCACCGGCGCCGGGCCTCTTGGCGTGCTTCAGGCCCAAAGCTATGAATTACGCGACAGCGACCGGGCCCTAGTGTTGCGGGGCAATGTCCGCGGCCAGATTCCGGACCGCAATCAACCGAGTGGGGAGCCGTCGCCATGAAGTCCTTCGTCCTAGCCGCCGGCGCCTTGCTCGCCCTCGCGTGCGCGGCCCCGGACGCGCGCGCCCAACTCTCCGAGGGCGGGGGGCCCGTCTCCTATTCCGCCGACGCCCTGGAATACTTTGACGCCGAGCGCCGCCTCGTTCTCCGCGGAGACGTGGACATCGTCCCGAACGACGCGCGCCTTAGAGCCAATAGCGTCACGTTGTTTTTCAGCGAATCGACCGGCGGCGGCGACAGTCAGGGGCTCGCTTCCGGCGATATCAATCGCATGATCGCCGAAGGTGAGGTCTATTATGTACGGCCGACCCAATCGGCGCGGGGCAACCGCGCGGTCTACGACGTCTCCAATGACAGCGTCACCTTTAGCGGTAATGTGGTCGTAGCATCGGACGAGAACGTCATTCGCGGGGAAACTCTGGTGCTCAACATCACCAACCGGCGCACCGTGATCAGGCCGAATGCCGGCGGGCGGGTGCAGGGCGTCTTCGTGCCGAGCGAGAATAATCAGCAAAATTCGGGCCAACGACGGCCGTGACGCCCGAAGGTTCACGAAATCTTAGCCGGGCCAAGTCGATATGAGCCCTGAGGGCGCTGCAAGCCGTTCGGCCAAAGCCCAGACCGCCCAGGGCGGCTTGGGCGCGGTTTCGATCGGAAAATCCTATCGCGGCCGCGCTGTGGTGAAGGATGTTTCGCTCTTCCTGAACCGCGGCGAAGTCGTCGGTCTGCTGGGCCCCAATGGAGCAGGCAAAACCACCTGCTTTTACATGATCACG
>CAZHWA010000193.1:0-5158 GCA_964536175.1 uncultured Terricaulis sp.
CAGATCGCGCCATGTCCAGTTCGCCGATGGCGCCTTATCGCGTTCTGGCAGGGCTCGCCTCGGCGGCGGCGCCGGACGATCTTAATCCCGTGTGCGCGGCGGCGGTGCGGTCTCCAACGGGTCTTCTTCGTCGCGCCAGGAGCGGTCATAGCCGGGTGTCGGCGCCGCTGGGTCTTGGCGCGGCTGCGGCGCGCGCGTGCGCACCCGTTGCCGCCCGGCCGCCTGGCGCTCGTCGTCCTCGACGGCGGTACGGGCGCCGATCGCGGCTTCGCGCGCCGCATCGGCGGCTTCGCGCAAGCGCTCCAGCGCAACCGCCGCTTCCCGCTCCACGCTGGCAGCCTCGCCCCGGATGAGATCGGCGGCGCGCTTGGCGTCGTCGATGGCGCGTATGGTGGTGTCACGCACGGCCCCAGCTGTCGAGTTGGCAGCCAGCGTCGCAGCTTCGGCAGACTGGCGCGCCGCATCTGTAAGCGTGGTCGCCTTGGCCAGCACGTCGAGCGCGTTCGATAGCGCCGATTCCAGCCGCAGCGCGGAGTCTGCGCTCGCCTGTGCTGCGCCCGTCAGATGCTGCGTACGGTCGGTGATCAGCGCGGCCGCCGCTCCGAACGAAGTGAGCCGATGGTCCAGCGCCTGGTCGGCCGCGCGCACTTCGGCTTCGGCGATGCGGGCAGCCTCGGCGATCTGTTCGGTGTGCTGAGAGATCGAGCCGCTGATCGTCTGTGCTTGTGACTGCAGTTCGCGGGAAATGCGCAGGAGCTCTTCGCGTTCGCGCTCCATACCCGTGATCATGTGATTGGCGCCGGCTTTGGCCTGTTCGGCGATCTGATCCACCGTCTCGGCTTGGCGCGCGATCTGGCCTTGCACGTCCTGAATCTTGGATAGCGCATGTTCAAGGGCGCGGTCCAGCGTGTTGATTTCGCCGCGCACGCTCACGGCAAGTCGGCGCGCGGCGTCTTCAGCGCTCCGTTCAGGATTAAGCAGGCGATCGGCGGCGTCGGCGAGCCGGCGCGCTTCGGAACGGGCCCGGGCGCTGTCGCGCGCGGCGAGACCTGAGAAGAGCGCCATTGACGCCGGCAGCAGCGCTGCAGCGGCGACCGCCGCCAACTCAACAGGGCTCGCGGCCATCAGCCGGCCGGCGCCCATCAGCACGACCGCTGCGGCAAGGCTGCCGACGATCCAAAGAACGCCGACGACCAGCGCGAGCGTAAAAATCAGCCCGCCTGGATTCGGATCGCCTCCGGCCTCTGGCGTTGGGGTTGGCGAAGTCATGCGCAAGCGTCCCGCGGATACGCGCGCGCCGCAGCAACGCACGCGCCTTCACGCATCAAGCGAAACGCAACAAGTTGGACGTTTCAAGGGCGAACGCCCGCAGCGACGTACCGCATGCTGCAAATGGGGATGAAAACTAGCGGCTGCGGTCGGTCTGGCAACGCTCGGTCGCGCAGTTCGGGGCGTCATTGCCGGCGCGCGTCTCCATGCTGACGCCAACCCAAGCCAAGGCCGCCACAATCAGGAAATCCCGCACTGCAATCAGAATCGCCAACATTGCCCTCTACCTCAATGCCGCAACGCCTAAATGCGCTCCGGCTCGTGCGGCTACAAGCGCCCGGCGCCGCGGCAAACGCGGAAAGATGAAGCGCACACTACAGATGCACGGCGCCTTGAGGCTGGATGCGAATTGACCTGCGGCGCTAATGCGCTAGGTAAGCGGTGATGTTACAACATAACACCGCCGCGCAGCGCGCCCATCTGGCTCACGCGGCTGTCGTCGCTCTGCACGCCGTGTGCTGTGGATTGCCGCTGGCGGCGATGCTGCTCGTTGGGATGTCGGGAGCGCTCTCAGCTGGCGTATTGCTTCCTGATTCTTTTGGAATTTTTCACCAGTGGCTGCATGGCTACGAGATCTGGGTGGTGGCGCTTTCGGTCGTCCTCGTTGCGTTCGGCGCCTGGCTTGAGGTCGATGCGCGCCGCGGCGGGCATGTCCAAGGGTTTCCGTGGCTCTTCACGTTCAGCACGCTCTGTTTGGTGATGAATCTAGGAGTAGTGCTCGCCCACTAGCGTTTCGGTTTCAGAATATGCAGCGCCAGCGACCGAAAGCGGCGAACCGCCTCCGCGTCCCCGTCTGGCCGCAACGTCCGTCGCAGAGCCATTCCTTCCAGGGCAGCCAGGAGCATTTCCGCCGCGTCAACGGCGCTCATGGCCGGATAGGCGCGGCCAGTTCGCACCGCGGCCTCTATGGCCGACGCCAAACGCCCGACCACGACGCAGTCTCGAAGGTGCAGCGCGCGCGCCAATTCATGATCTCGCGCCGCCTCCGCGTAGACGTCCAACAGCGCCACGTCGTTATCGAATGCCGCGAACAGGCACTGCGCCATCTCGCCCAGTCCATCGATAAGTCCCTCTGCGTCAGCCAACCGGTCGAGCATCGCTTCCGCCTCGGCGCGCGCGTCGAGCACGATAGCGGCGATAATGTCGGCCTTGGAATCGAAGTAGCGGTAGAGCGCGCCGGGGCTCATTCTAGCTTCGGCGCAGATTTCCTCGATTGTCGTTTCTCGCAGGCCGCGCTCGCGGAAGCAGCCGCGGGCCGCCTCGATGATCTGCGCGCGTCGGCGCTGTGGCAGGGCAGGGTCGGCAGCACGGGGCATGTCGGCACTAGGCAGCGATTCTAACCGTCGGTTTAGGGTAAATTCACCCTGAGCTGGCAGCGTCCGCGGACGGGAACGTCTGCAGAGGCTTAGCGCATTATGACTCACCTGCCGCCCACTGCGCTTGCCAGTGCGGCCGAGAGCCGCCGTCGCGAGCTGCCAGCTTCGGTTGCGCTTGTGATTCTCATTGGTGGCGTGGCCGCCGCTATTATGGATGGGCCTGCACCGGTGGCCTGGGCGGCAATCGTGTCGCTGCTGTTGATCCTGGGTGCTGAGATCTAGCGTCGTCTTGATGCCGCTGAGGAGCGCGTCGAGGGCCGTTTGACAGCGGCTCTGGCGGCATGGGCCCTCTTCAGTTCATGTCTTTATGCGGCGTTGCCGATTTCGTTGTGGCTGCATGGACAAGCTGCTGGCGCGGCCGCTGCGATCGTGCTCTTGACGGCCGGCATTGTCCGGCATTTCGGGCAGGGTCAGTCCGGCGCTCTGCCCATTGCTCTGGCGGGCGCGGCGCCAGCGGCGCTGTCGATGCTGTTCGCACCCTTCTTGATAGCGAGATGGGCGGAACGCGCGGACTGGGATCTCGCCGTGATTGCCGCGATCGGCGGGCTGGCGCTGGCCGCCTACGTAACTTCGGCGCGTCTCAACGCAGTCGGCGCCGAGCGCGCGGTGCGAGAGGCGCGGCGAAACGACGATCTTCAGCACGCTCTTGCCCAGCAACTGCTCAAACATGATGCAACGGCTGTCGTGCTGCTCGATCCTCAGGGGCGCATCGTCGCGGCGAGTAAGAACGTAATCGAGAGTTTGCGCCGCGACGATGTGCGAGGGCTCAAATTCGAAGACATCGTGCCGCTTCCGCAAGAGCGTCTGCGCGACGCATTGGCGCGCGCGCTCCAGGGCGAGCGGGTGCGCCATAGCGAAGAAGAGGTTTTTCTGGGCGGTCAGCGTGTATGGTTCGATTGGGAGACGCGGCCCTGGCGCGACGATGACGGCCGCATCCTCGGCGTCTATGCCGCCGGACGCGACATCACCTCGCTGGTCGCGGCTCGGGCCGAAACGGCGCGCACCGAGAACCTGTTGCGCATGGCCCTCGCAGTCAGCGGCAGCGTGGTATGGGATGTAGACTATAAGACCAAGACCATAACCTGGCACGGCGACCAGGCCATCCTCGGCGTAGGGTTCACGTTCGAGGAGTTCGACAACAGCACCACCAAGATCATTCATCCCGACGATCGGCTCATCATCAGGCAGTATTTCCTCGATGTGGCCGCGGGTGCGACGAGTTGTGTCGAACACCGCGTGCTTAGAGCCGACGGCACGATAAGCTGGGTCGAGACTTGGGCGCGTCGCGTGCTTGGTCGCTCAGGCGGCGTGCGCAAACTCATCATGCTTTCGCGCGACATCACCGAACGCAAACGTCAGGAAGCCGCTTTTATCGCCGCTATGCAACGCGCCGAGGCCGCCTTGCGGGCAAAGCGCGCGTTGTTCCAGGAGATCGCCAACATACCGGCGCAAGAATGCGAAACCAGCATCGAGAACCCGGATGTAAGCGTTGCAGAAATGTACGATCACCTGGCCGGCCTCATCGAAGAGATGGACGCGCGGGACGCGGTGCTGGCCGATACGCTCGCATCGCTTAAGGCCGCAAGAGAGGCCGCCGAAGCGGCCAGCGTCTCCAAGTCGCAATTCCTCGCCTCCATGAGCCACGAGTTGCGGACGCCGCTCAACGCCATCATCGGCTATTCGGAGATCTTGCTTGAAGAAGCTGAAGCCGACGGCCGCTCCACCGACATCGCCGACATCCAGCGCGTGCTTGCCGCGGCGCGACAGCTCTTGCACCTGATCAACGACATTCTCGATCTCTCTAAGATCGAAGCCGGGCGCATGGAAATCGCCGTGTCGGCGTTTGAGGTGGCTGCGACGATCGAAGAAGCCGTGGCCACGGTCAGGCCCACGATCGAGAAGAACGGAAATGCGCTGAAGCTGTTGCTCGATCCGAATCTTGGCGAGGCGCATTCGGACGCGTTCAAGTTGAATCAATGCCTGCTCAATCTCCTCGCCAATGCCGCAAAGTTCACCAAGCAGGGCGAGATCACGGTGCACGCACGCCGATCGGTGCAAGCCGCGGGCGACTGGATCGAAATCGACGTGAGCGACACCGGCATCGGCATGACCGAAGATCAGCTTGCGCGGCTGTTCAACGCCTTCGTGCAGGCTGACGCCTCTACGGCGCGGCGTTATGGCGGCACCGGTCTCGGGCTCGCGATCACGCGTCGGATGATGCAGCTTCTCGGCGGGGACGTCTTCGTCGCGAGCGCGCACGGCAAAGGCTCGACGTTCACATTGCGCCTGCCTGCACAATTGGTCGCATCGCCCGCGCCTGAGCGGGTGGAAGCCATGAGCGCGGCCGGCCAGGGCAGGGATCGTATCGTGCTCCTGATAGACGATGAAGAGAGCGCGCGCGATCTCACGACCCGCGCGCTTGCGCGTCTCGGCTTTCACGTGCGCACCGCCTC
>CAZHWA010000194.1:0-5154 GCA_964536175.1 uncultured Terricaulis sp.
AATCTCCGGTCCGCTGATCCAGGACGTGCTGACTGCGAAATTCGCGACGTACTATTCGCAGGACGAAGGCTGGTTCGAAAACGACTTCGATGGCTCGCAATTCGGCGCCGGCGATATGCAAATCTATCGCGGCGCGCTGCGGTTCACGCCGGGCAACAAGTTCGAAGCCATCCTGAGGCTCGAGCAAGGGTTCAGCGAAGGCGATGGGCCCGCGTCGCAAAACCACGGCATGTTCGGGCGCAACACGTTCGATTTCGCCATCAACAATCCCGGCTACGGCTCGGGCGATTGGGAGCAGGCGATCCTCGAAACCAATTGGGACGTGGGCTTCGGCGACGGCACCATCACCAACATCGCCGGCTGGCGCACCTACGAGGGCCTCAGCGGCGGCGACATCGACGCAACGCCAAGCACGGGCTTCCACTCGCGGGCGATTGTCGACCAGGAGCAATTCAGCAACGAGTTGCGCTATGCGGGCACGTTCGGCCCGGTCGACGTCACCACCGGTCTCTACTGGTTCGAGCAGGATCTGCTCTACATCGAAGAGCGTCTGCTGTTCTCCGGCGTCATTCTGCCATCGCCGCCATTCCCAGCCGGCACGCCGCTTAATCTGCGGCGCGTCGGCGGCGGCTATGGCGAATTCTCGACCGCCGCCGCGTTCGCGAACGCCGATTGGCATCTCAACGATCAGCTGACGCTGAGCCTGGGCGTGCGCTACACTGAAGAAGAGAAGGACGCGCGCGTCTCGCGCATTCGCACCGGCCCGATCCTGATCGGCGGCGTGCCGGTCTTCCCGGGCGACAATCTCGACGGCGCCGTGGTGGTGCCGGGCGAATTCCAGTCCGGCGGCAGCATCGACAACCGCTCGCTCAACTTCTCCGACTCGCCTTTCGCTTTGAAGTGGACCGACACTTCTCCGCGCGTCGGCATCCAGTGGCAGCCGAACCCCGACACCAACGTCTACGCCTTCTGGGCGCAGGGCTTCCGGTCGGGCGGCGTCAACTTCCGCGTCACCACGCTGAATCCCCCGGGCATGTCGGGCGCGCCCACCGCGTTCGACGCCGAAGAGCAAAGCTCGTTCGAGATCGGCTGGAAGCAGGACTTCATGGACGGCCGCGCGCGGGTCAATCTCGCGCTCTTCCACAACACCATCGAGGAGATGCAGCGCGAGACCAACGTGCCGGAGCCCGGCTCGGGCGTGCAGCAGGTGATCGTCAACGCCGGCGATGCAGTCATTCAAGGCGCCGAACTCGAAGCGCGCTTCCTGGTGACAGATCGTTTCATGATCACCGGCCAGATCGGCTACACCGACGGCGAATACGACACCGTAACCGCCGACCTCAACGGCGACGGCGTCATCAACGCCGCCGACGCCAGCCTCGAAATCCCGCGGCTTGCGCCTTGGACCTACGGCATCAACCTCATCTACGATCTCGATGTCATGGGCGGGGTGCTGTCGAGCCGGCTCGGCTACAATCACCGCGATCCGGCCTACTACAACGACGCCAATACCGGCAGCCTGGCCGAGGCCGACATCGTTGACGCCAACCTCACGTTCACGCCCGGCGACGGCAATTGGAGTCTCGCCGTCTACGGCAAGAACCTGACCGACGACGTGACTTGGGGCGGCGACACGGTGCTGCCGGAGCTGCCCTGGTTCGGCGGGGTCGGCGGGCCGACCAACACGTTCTCGCCGCTCAACGAGGGCCGCGTGATCGGCGCTGAATTCCGCTTCCGTTACTGAGGGCGCTCTCCTCCCCAACTCCCCTCGGCGGCCGCAGCTTCGCGCTGCGGCCGTTTCTTCTGTGCTGGGCTACTTTCCCCTCTCCCTTGCGGAGAGGGGGCAGGGGGTGAGGGGCGGCGAGCTGCCGCGGCGTTGCAGAAAAGTATGCGGTGCGAACCTTCAGAGAGCGCGCCTGTGTTTTCGCCCTTCATGTCCCCCACCCCTTCCCCGTAAGGGAGAAGGGGAGTCGCTGGCTCGACAAGCTCACTTGTCCTCTCTATACACCCCGCTTCCCGCGCGGGAGGGCAGCCACCCGGACCGCGCACCCACTCAGGTCGGGCGGTTTAGCGATCGTCCGGCGCCAAGCGAGAGGTCAACATGGCTAAGAAGGTCCTCGGGCAGATCAAGCTCGAAGTGCCGGCCGGGGCTGCGAACCCATCGCCCCCGATCGGCCCCGCGCTGGGTCAGCGCGGTCTCAACATCATGGAATTCACTAAGGCGTTCAACGCACGCACGCAGGATATGCCCAAGGGCGATCCGTGCCCGGTGGTGATCACCTATTACCAGGACAAGAGTTTCACCTTTGAGATCAAGACGCCGCCGGCGTCGTTCCTGATCAAGAAGGCGGCCAAGCTGCCGACGGTCAAGAAGCCCGGCTCAGGGTCGAAATCGCCGGGCCTCAACACGGTCGGGCGCATCACCATGGCGCAATGCAAGGAGATCGCGAAGGTCAAGCAAAAGGACTTGAACGCTCCCGATCTCGATCATGCGGCGAAGATGATCGCCGGCACCGCCCGCTCGATGGGCGTGGACGTGGTGGAGTAGGCCATGAGCAAGACCACCAAGAGAATGGCCAAGAGCCACGCCGGAATCGACTCCCGCAAGCTGCACACGCTCGACGAAGCGGTGAAGCTGATCAAGGAACGCGCCAACGCCAAGTTCGACGAGACCGTGGAGGTTTCGATGAATCTGGGCGTCGATCCCAAATACCCGGACCAGCAGGTGCGCGGCGTCGTCTCGCTGCCGAACGGCACAGGCCGCACGGCGCGCGTCGCCGTATTCGCGCGCGGGCCTAAGGCGGAAGAAGCGCGCGCTGCGGGCGCTGACATCGTCGGGGCGGAAGACCTGATGGAGACCATTCAGGGCGGCAAGATCGATTTCGACCGCTTGATCGCCACCCCGGACATGATGGCGCTGGTCGGCCGGCTCGGCAAAGTGCTGGGCCCGCGCGGGCTCATGCCCAATCCGAAGGTCGGCACCGTCACCATGGACGTCGCCAAAGCGGTCAACGACGCCAAGGGCGGCGCCGTCGAATTCCGCGTCGAGAAGGCCGGCATCGTCCATGCCGGCGTCGGCAAAGCGAGCTTCTCCGAAGAGCAGATCCGCCAGAACGTGAAGGCGTTCATCGACGCCGTCTCGAAAGCCAAACCCTCGGGCGCCAAAGGCACGTTCGTGAAAAAGGTTGCGCTGTCGACCACGATGGGGCCGGGCGTGCGCATCGATCCGGCGAACGCAACGGCGCAGGGCTGATCCGGTGGCGACGCTAGGTCAGCCCCGCATTGTGGACGGCAAGACGCTCACGATCGTGGGGCTGATCAAGCGCTACACACCGCAAACCCTGTCGCAAACCGGTCTGCAATGGTTCGAAATGCAGAGCCGCATGGCGAACGTCACTGGACGCGTCGACGGCAATGCCTATGGCGTCTGGTACGACGTCCTCAAGGGCGGGGGCGAGTTCAGCTATGTCACTGGCGTAGCTGTCGGCGAGTTCGCACCGGTCGACCCGCAGTTCAGCCGTGCGGTGATGGCGCGGCTCACCTACGCGGTGTTTCAACACCAAGGGCCCGCGCAGGACATCCGACGCACCGTCGACGCCATCATGTCCCAGTGGCTGCCGAAGTCGGGTCGCGAATTGGCGCAGATCGACGACGCGCCCGATTTCGTGGAAGTGTACAGCGAGGAGTTCAACCGGACTGGATCGGGTCCGATTGAGATCTGGCTGCCGATCAAAACGTGACGGCTCGTCGTCGAGACGTCAAATCCCGTTAATCAAGCGGATGCACGAGGCGTTATACGCGATGCGCTATCGTGCGCCGCAATGCGCGCACTCCTGATCTTCCTTGCCTGTGCGGCCGCCATCGTGCTGGCGAGCCCGTTTTTCTGGTCGCTGCTGCGTATGGAGACGAGCGCTGAGCGGGTTGGCTACGGCCACGCAAACGGTGTGACACAGTGGGCGTGGCTGGGGCCTGCGGCGCCCTGGCCGGACTGGGCCCTGCGGCCGCAGAATGCGCGCATGCGCGTTCAATCGCATTTCGAAGCCGCGCCGGGCCTTGCCGCCGTCGGCCTGGCCGACATTAATCTTGAGGGGGCGCCGCAGCCGGCGCTCGCAGCGTACGCCGAGGCCGCCCAGGCGGCGGGCTGGAGCGTGGAGTACTTCACTTTTGACGGGGTTACGCCTGACTTGCCGCCGCGCCGCTTTCGCTCGTGTATTGTCGAAGCGCGTCAGGGTGCGCGCCTGCTACGGCTGGCGCTGGAGTCGGACGGCGGCTCGAGCCGCGGCAGTCTGCGCTGGATTGAAGGCGAGCCGCCAGCCCCAAGCATAAGCGGTGCAGCGCCTGGCCGCTGCTGAAACGATTGCGCCTGCAGCGCGCAAGAGGAAGCACCCGTCGCGCTGGCGCGACGGGTGCGTGCTGAGCGCGGGTGTGGGGAGGGTCAGCCTGCGTCCAGCAGTTCAAAGCGCATCGCATCGAAATCGATCGCATAGCCACGTCCGGCGCGCATGACGTCCTGGCCGACGACGCCGTCGTCGTCGCCGCGCGCATTCGGCAGAACCGATACGTCTTCCAGCGCCACCTCAGCGCCGGCAACGTCCAGCGCAAGGCGTGGGATGGAGAGCGCGTCCTGGGTCACTTCCCCGCCTGCGCCGCCGATGCGGGTTTGTCGCGTCTCAGACTCCGCTACGAGTTGGGGATGGGCCTGGGCCGCGCGTTGGTAAAGCGCGCTGCGCCGCGCGCCGGTGTCGAGCAGCATGCTGAGTTGCGCGCCGTTTGCGGAAATCCGCGCGACCGGGCGCAAGCCGTCAAGGCTCATGTTCGACTCGGGCCCGCGCTGATGGGGCGAACGCATGTGCTGCAACCGCTCGCCATCCTCGCTGCGCGCGAATTCGAGCCGCCCCAGACGGCGCAGCACGGGCAGACCGACAATCGCTTCGATACGATAGGCGCCGCCGGCGAACGTCAGCGCTGCGTCAGGCATGACAATAAACACCACGTCGCGGAATTCACCGCCCGCCAGCGTCAGCCGATCTGCGATCGCAAGCCGCGCCGCCACCGCTTCGGCGGACACGCTGCCGACCGTTACCTCCGCGTCGAGGAAGCGCAGGCCCAGACGCTCAGCGGCGGACTGCGCGATGGTCGAATAGCCCGCCCCGG
>CAZHWA010000195.1:0-5152 GCA_964536175.1 uncultured Terricaulis sp.
AGAGACCGGCGTGTCGCCGTCCTTCGACGAAATGAAGGAGGCGCTCGACTTGGCCTCCAAGTCCGGAATCCATCGCTTGATTACGGCTTTGGAGGAACGCGGTTTCCTGCGCCGCCTCCCCCACCGCGCACGGGCGCTGGAAGTGCTGAAGCTGCCGGATAGCGCAGCGCCCTCTGCGCCGCCTAAGGGACGGACAGCGTTCAGGCCCAGCGTCGTGGGACAAAGCCGCAGCAACGGCGGGGTGCCTATCCTCGGGCAGATCGCTGCCGGCGTGCCCATCGAAGCCCTGCAACACGAGGTCGGCCGCATTTCTCCGCCAGAAGAATTGCTGGGCTCGGGCGAACATTTCGCGCTCGAAGTCAAAGGCGATTCAATGATCCAGGCCGGCATCCTCGATGGCGATGTCGTTGTCCTGAAGCGCACCGAAACAGCAGACAGCGGTGACATTGTGGTGGCGCTGATCGACTCCGAAGAGGCCACGCTGAAGCGGTTGCGCAAGCGCGGCAACTCGGTCGCGCTGGAAGCGGCTAATCCGAATTACGAGACGCGTATCTTCGGGCCTGACCGAGTCCGCATCCAAGGCAAGATGGTTGCGCTGATCCGGCGCTACTCCTGATCGCCGGCGTCCCGCTGGGTCCAGGCGCGCCGGATGTGCTGTGGCCACGCGCGGGCAATGCGTACGCCTTCGTCGGTTACATAGATCGCTGCGCCGCCCATCTGGGCGATGTCCTTCGCGTCCATCAGCGCCGCCAGGCTGCATCGTTGTGCGAAGTCGCCAGCCGCGACAATGCCTGCGATCACAACGGCGCCTTCCATACAGGCATCGTCGAACCCTTCTACGTCGCGGACGAAAATGAACGCGAGGCCATCGCTAATCCAACGACAGGTCGCCTCGCCGCACGCATCGGGCGGCGCGAGGCGCTCGATCTGCGGGGGCGCGATGCCGAGCATGGCGCCGAGACGATCACGAGCATATGTGGAGCGGCCGCTGGCGATCAGGGACCAGCGACCCGAGCCAGCATCGCGCGCATAGATCGCGCGCAGATCGGCGTCGAAAGCGACAACGGGCCGAGGCGTTGCGATGTACAACGCAACGCTCGCGGCGAGAATCGCCAGCGCCGCCCACCGCAAAGCGCCGCGCCAAAGCGCGGCCCATAAGAGTGCAAACACGCAAACAACAAACGCAGGGTCGGACGGCCGAGGCAAAGCGCGCACCGCTTCCGGCCGCTCGCCGAAGGTCTGACCCACAGCGGCGATCAGATCCAAGGCGCTAGCCATAATTTCCAGTGGGAGATCGGCCAAACCGAACGGGGCCAAAACGGCCGCGGCGCCCGCAGCAGGCGCCACCAGGAAGGACATGATCGGCGCTGCGATCAGGTTGGCGGGGAGCGCGTAAATCGCAAAGCGCTGGAAGTGATAGACCGCGAACGGATCGGTCGCGAGACCGGCGACAAGAGAAATCAGCAGCACGCCGCCGATGCCGCGCGCGCTGGCGTTGAGCGCGCCGATCAACGGGCCGGGGGTCGGCAGCGCGGGCTCGTGCGGCGCCCGCTTCAGCATTTCGAACAGCGCAACGAGCGCCATGGTGGCGGCGAAGGACATCTGGAAGCCGGGCTCAAGCACCGACTCCGGGAAAATCAGCACAACGATGAACGCGGCTAACGCCAGCCCGCGCATCGAAATCGCCGGCCGGTCGAGCAGAATGGCGCCGAACGCGACGCACGCCATGACGAACGAGCGCAGCGCCGGCACGCTGGCGCCGGAAACGACAAGGTAAGTCGCGAGCACGAAGAGCGCTGCGCTGGCGGCGATCTTCTTCACCGGAAACCGCAACGCGATGGGCCCGATGAGCGATAGCGTCCATAGCAGGACGGCAAACACGAGGCCGCCGACCACGCCCATGTGGATGCCGGAGACGGACAGCAAATGACCGAGTCCGGAGTCGCGCAGCGACTCGTTCGTTTGCGGGTCGATGGACGAGCGGTCACCCGTCACCAGCGCCGCCGCGATCGCCCCGCCGCGGCCGGGTGCTGCGTCCTGGATCGCCGCTGAGAGATCGGCCCGCATCGCCGCAAGACGCAGGCGCTGACGATCGAGCCAAGAGGATGGCGGCTCGAACGCCGCCGGACGACATCGGCCGTAAGCGAAGCCCGTAGCGCCCAAACGTTCGAAATAGGCCCGGCGTGCGAAGTCGTACGCGCCGGGCGCCATAGGCCCGGAAGGCGGGCCGAGCACAGCGCGACAGCGCGCGGCGCGTCCAGCCGTCAGCAACCCCGCTTGGCTGACCGACATGCGCACGTACCGCACCGGGGCATTGACGCCCTCGATCGTCCGCACCAGGAGGCGCAATCGCGGACCGCTGTCGCTGGCGTCGTTGGCGACAACCCACCCCTCCACGCGTACCGGCTCAACGCTGACCGAATACGGGGCCTGCGCCACACTCAACGCCCGCAGCTGGGCCGCACTGACACCCAGGCCCGCCGCCGCCAGGAGCGCGCAGATTCCGCTGACGAGCCTGCGCCCAAGCGGGCCGACCTGCTCCGCCTGCCCAATCGCGAGCCCGGTTAGGCCCACCATGCCAAGGGCGAACAACGCGCCACCCAGCCACCAGGCTGGATCGGTAGGTGCGGTAAGCCAGAATGCCGCACCGGCGATCATCGCCGACGGCAGCCAGAGTATCCAACGGTCGCGCTGAAGCGCCAGCATGCGCGCGAAAGCCCGGCTAGGAGAAACCATGCTGCGCGTGCTAACAGGCCCGCGCCGTGACCCCAGTCCTTCTCCCGCGATGAGCGTCGTCACCCGCTTCGCCCCCTCGCCCACAGGCTACCTCCATATCGGGGGCGCGCGCACCGCGCTATTCAACTGGCTTTACGCCCGCAAAATGGGCGGCAAATACCTGCTGCGCATTGAGGACACCGACCGGGCGCGCTCCACCCCGGAAGCCGTTGCGGCGATCATCGAGGGGCTGGCTTGGCTGGGTCTCGCGCACGACGGCGAGATCACCTACCAATTCGCGCGCGCTGCGCGTCACCGCGAGGCCGCTGAGGCGATGATTGCGCAAGGCGCGGCGTTCCGTTGTTACATGAGCAGCGAAGCAGCAGAACAAATGCGCGCTGCGGCGCACTCGGAAGGCCGCGCACTACGGTCTCCGTATCGCGACGGGATGGCGCCGCCCGGCGCCGGCGCGCCATTTGTGGTGCGATTGCGGGCCCCGGACGAGGGCGAAGTCGTCAACAACGACCTGATCCAGGGCCAAGTACGAGTCAAAGCCCGCGATATCGACGATCTCGTTCTACTGCGTGCCGACGGCTCGCCGACTTACATGCTGTCGGTCGTGGTCGACGATCACGACATGGGCGTGACGCATGTGATCCGTGGCGACGATCATCTGACCAACGCCGCGCGGCAAATCCCCATCTATCAGGCTATGGGATGGACGCCGCCCCGCTTCGCCCACTTGCCGCTAATCCATGGCGAAGACGGCAAGAAGCTTTCCAAGCGTCATGGCGCGCAGGCCGTTCATGAATGGCGCGACATGGGATATCTGCCGGAAGCTATGTGCGCTTATCTGATGCGGCTCGGCTGGAGCCCGGGCCACGACGACATCATCGCCAAGGAAGAGGCAGTCGCCCAGTTCGAACTCAATCAGATCGGCAAGGCGCCCTCGCGGCTCGACTTCAAGAAACTGGATTCGGTCAATGCACATTTCATGGCGATCGCCGACGACCGGCGGCTGGCGCAGCTCTTGATCCATCATATCCAAGCGCATGGCGGCCAACTGAGCGAATCGGCCCGGGAGATGCTCGCCCGCGCCGTCCCGGCGTTGAAGACGCGAGCCAAGACGCTGGTCGACTTGGCGCAGCAGTGCGTTTTTCTCTTGGCCTCCCGACCGCTTGCGCTTGACGAAGCGGCGAAATCGCACATGAAGGGCGAAACCAAGCAGCGCCTTGCGCGCCTGCGCGAACGGCTCGCCGCCGCCGACGTCTGGGAACACGCAGAACTTTCCGGCGTGCTTAAGGCTTTCGCTACCGAAGAAGGCGTTGGACTGGGCCAAATCGGGCCAGCGCTACGTGCGGCGCTCACCGGTGGGGCGCCTTCGCCTGATTTGGGTCAGACACTGGAATTGCTAGGCCGCGAGGAAGCGCTGGCGCGGATTGCGGATCAGATTTGAGGACGTGAGCATGGAAAGCAAACTGACCAAGAAGCCCTCGGCAACGCTCACGGTGAACAACCAGCAGATGGAATTGCCGGTTTACGGCGGGTCGGTCGGACCCGACGTGCTCGATATCCGCAAACTCTACACCGACGGCAAGGTGTTCACGTTCGACCCGGGCTACACTTCGACAGCCAGCTGCGAGAGCCAGATCACCTATATCGACGGCGACGAAGGCGTTCTGCTGTATCGGGGGTATCCGATCGATCAGCTTGCCGAGAAATCGAGCTTCATCGAAGTCTGTTACCTCCTGCTCCACGGCGAGTTGCCGACCGAGACACAACTCAAGGAGTTCGATCGCACGATCACCTACCACACCATGCTGCATGCGCAGATCGATCGCTTCTTCGAAGGCTTTCGCCGCGATGCGCATCCGATGGCGATCATGGTCGGGACGGTGGGCGCGCTGGCCGCATTCTACCATGACTCCACCGACATTAACGACCCTCGCCAGCGGATGATCGCTAGCCACCGCCTGATCGCCAAGATGCCGACGATTGCGGCGCGCGCATTCAAGTATGCACTCGGTCAGCCGTTCATCAGCCCGCGCAACGAACTCGATTACGCTTCGAACTTTTTGCGCATGTGCTTTGCGGTGCCGGCCGAGGACTACAAGGTCAACCCGGTTATGGCGCGCGCGATGGATGTCTTTTTCATTCTGCACGCCGACCACGAACAGAACGCCTCTACATCGACGGTGCGGCTTGCCGGTTCGTCGGGCGCCAACCCCTTCGCCTGCATCTCCTCCGGCATCGCATGCCTCTGGGGGCCGGCGCACGGCGGCGCCAATGAAGCCGCCCTCAACATGCTCGAGACGATCGGCGCCCCAGAAAACATCCCGGAGTTCATCCGCAAAGTGAAGGATCCGAAGGGCGACGTGCGGCTCATGGGCTTCGGCTACCGCGTCTACAAAAACTACGATCCGCGCGCCAATGCAAT
>CAZHWA010000196.1:0-5129 GCA_964536175.1 uncultured Terricaulis sp.
CTTCACGCTCAACGCCCATCCGAAGGTGCGCGAGGCCTACAATAGCGACACCTCCCGCAGTTTCGATCACATGCCCTATTACGCTTATGATCGCGTGGAAGATCTTAGGTTGCCAAGAGGCTGCACGCTGGTGGGGGTTGAGCTCACTGACGACGCGGTCGAACTGCCGCGCTTCAAGCACCCATCGGCCGCCGCCTACGTGCTGGGCCGCGAACGAGGCTCGCTCTCCTCGCTACTGCTCGAACGCTGCGCGCATGTCGTGAAAATCCCGACCAGGTTCTGTCTAAACGTCGGGCTCGCAGGCGCGCTTGTCATGTACGACCGCCTGATCGATCTCGGCGGCTACCCGGCCCGCCCGATCATGCCAGGCGGACCGGCGCCTGAAATGTGCGCGCATCCGAAGCGGCGCGGCTAACGTTTGGCGGCAAGCTCATGGAAATGGTTCAACGACGCGGCCTCTAGGTCTGAGCAGACTTGCCGAGCGCCGGCCATGCAGCAAATGCAAGCCACGTTTGCAGCCCCAGAACGATGAGAGGGCCAACGATCGGGACAAAAATGCCGAGATTGATCAGGGCCAGCGCGCCGTTGAATCCGGCCCGCGTGAATATGCGCCACTGCAAGTAAATCCAGAACAGGTAAAACAGCAGGGCAAACACCATGGTCGTTGCCCACAGCGCGCCGGCATTCTCGGGCGCCCAAATGTCGCTCGTCATTGCCTCTCTCCTCTTGGATGGGGTTGGCCTTCAATCGCCGGAGCGCCGTTCCAGGATCGGCAGCCCGGCCATCGGCACGGCTACAGGCGTATGGCGCAGCCCCGCGCCGCGCAACTCCAGACAGCCATGGGGATTGCGGCGTTTGCGAACGGCCCCCATAACCCGGCGGTGCCTGCGACCTCTCCTTCCCTGGTTGGCCTCACCAAAGCCGAGCTGGCCGAAAAGCTCATCGCCATAGGCGTCGAGCCGAAGAAGGCGCGCATGCGCGCCGAGCAGCTGTGGCGCTGGATTTACCACTATGGCGTGGCCGACTTCGCTGCCATGACCAACGTCGCCAAAGACCTGCGCGCCTCGTTGGCCGAGCACTACACCCTCGCGCGGCCGGAGATCGTCACCCGGCAGACCAGCACGGATGGAACGCGCAAATGGCTGATCCGGTTTGGGCCAGGCGTAGAAGGCGAAGCGGTGTTCATTCCGGGCGTCGGACGTGCCGGCGCCTTGTGTGTGAGTTCTCAAGTCGGCTGCACGCTCAACTGCACGTTTTGCCATACCGGCACCCAGAAGTTGGTGCGCAATCTGACCGCGGCCGAGATTGTCGCGCAGGTGATGATCGCACGCGATGCGCTGGGCGAATGGCCGACGCAGACGCGCCCCCTCAACGACGGCGATCGTCAGCTCACCAATATCGTGTTCATGGGCATGGGAGAGCCGCTCTATAATCTCGACAACGTGTCTGCGGCCATCGATGTGATCTCGGACGGCGACGGCGTCTCGATCGGTCGCCGGCGCATTACGGTATCGACGGCAGGGGTCGCGCCCAAGATTGTGGAATTGGGCGAGCGCACCGGAGCGATGCTGGCGATTTCCCTGCACGCAACCAATGACGAGCTGCGCAACCAGCTCGTGCCGCTCAACAGGAAATACAATCTGCACGAGCTGTTCGCGGCGATCCGCGCCTATCCGCAGCTCTCTAACGCCAAGCGCGTAACGTTTGAGTACGTGATGCTGAAGGGCGTCAACGATTCGCTGCCCGAAGCGAAAGCGCTGGTAAAGCTGCTTGCCGGCATTCCGGCCAAAATCAATCTGATCCCATTTAATCCCTGGCCGGGTGCGCCTTATGAATGTTCGGACTGGGAGACGATCGAGCGCTTCGCCGAAGTGCTGAACCGCGCCGGCTACGCTTCGCCTATCCGCACGCCGCGCGGGCGCGACATCCTCGCCGCCTGCGGCCAGTTGCGCAGCGACAGCGTCAAACAGCGCGCCAGCGAGCGGGCGAAGGCGCCGGAGTCGGCGCAATGAGCGGCGCCGTGCTCGAGCCGCGCCTCGATGCGCCCGGCGTCGTGCTCCGGCCGCTGGAAATAACAGATGCCGCTTCGCTATTCTCGGCGCACGGCGATCCGCAGGTGCACCATTTCTGGGCATCCCCTGCGCTGACGAGCGAACAGGAGACGGCGCGCTATATCGAACAAACAATCAACAAGCCCGGCGCACACGTCTGGGCCATTACCGAGCAAGGCGGCGAAGCGCTGGGCCGGATCGCGCTCTTCGTTCTGCGCGACGGCGTGGGCGAGATCGGCATCATTTTGCGCCGTGAAGCGCAGGGACGCGGATTGGCCGCGAAAGCGCTCGGTGTTGTCGTCGATTATGGCTTCGGCGAACTCGGCCTGCACCGCATCGCCGCCGACATCGATCCCGACAACACCTCGTCGCTGTCGCTCTTCCTCCGCGCCGGCTTTCAGCGCGAGGGTCTGCTGCGCGGCAACTGGAAGACCCACCTCGGCGTTCGCGACAGCGTGATCATGGCGAAGCTGCGCGATTGACCCGGCACATGCCAGTCTGACGTTACAACGTCTCGATAAAGCGTACTTCGCGGAGCCCCGCGGCCGAGGGCGCCTGCGCATCGGCTTTGCGGGCGCGGATATCGTTCACCAGCTCCAGCGCGCTCTTGCTGGCGGGCGCCAGCTCTGCATCGCTCGGCGCAAGCGGGGCGACACGCTCGCCCCAGCGCACAAGGTGGGCGCAGACTGTAAGACCCGCTCCGAATGCCGGCAGCAAGATCAGCGCTCCGGGTTTGACCCGGCCCTCGTCCAACGCCTCGGCCAACGCCACAGGCACGGTCGCTGCGCTCATGTTGCCGTAGCGCTCGACCGTCAGCATCACTTTCTCCGCCGGAATGCCGCTGCGCGATACGACCGCATCGATGATGCGCAGGTTGGCTTGGTGCGGCACGACAAGATCGATGTCGTCAGGCCCAACACCGCACTTCTGCATCACCGCTTGGCTTGCCTGCACCATGCCTTGCACGGCACGCTTGAAGATCTCGGGGCCATCGAAGTCCCACGAGGTGATGCCGGAGGTGACGCCGCGATTGCAGTAAAGCGTGCCCATCCCACGCACGCGCAACGTTTGCCGCGCATCCGCCAGACAGCCGAGCTGCTCGCCGAGCACGCCCTCCTGTTTGTCGCTCGCCTCAACTACAACTGCAGCACAGCCATCCCCGAACAGCACTGCGACGTTGCGATTGTCCCAGTCCATAAAGGGGGAAATCCATTCGACGCCGATCACCAGCGCGCGCTTGGCCACGCCGGTGCGGATCATCGCCGTCGCCGTCGACAGGCTGTAAAGGAAGCTGGTGCAGGCTGTATTCACGTCCATCGACGCCGCTCGCGTCGCACCGATCGCTGCTTGAACGCCGCTTGCGGTATTAGGCACCTGTTCGTCATTGGAGCAGCTGCCATAAACAATAAGGTCGACGTCCTTTCCCTCCAGCCCGGCGCACGCCAGCGCGCGCCGGGCTGCCACAACCGCCATCTCAGTGGCCGAGACGTGGCTGATGCGTCGTTCCTTCATGCCGGTACGCGAGACGATCCATTCGTCGCTCGTGTCGAGAAAGGTGGAAAGATCGGTATTGGTCAGCACCGCCGGCGGCATCGCCTTGCCCCAGCCCGTGATCGCTGCATAGGTCATCTGAACCCCGCTTTGCCCTACCGCTAGCAAGCCGGGACCGCCGCGTCACCCGTCGAAAGAGGTCACGCGCGCAGCATCATCTGGAATGGAGAGGCGGGCGCCGCCGGTTCTCGCGCCGTCAGCTCTGCAAGTACGACGAGGCGGAATGTCGAACCTTGTCCGGGCGCGCTCTCCACCGTCACATCGCCGCCGAGCAGGCGCGCAAAATTGCGCGTGATGGTCAGGCCGAGCCCCGTACCTTCGAAGCTGCGCGTCGCGGAGACATCGCCCTGCACAAACGGCTGGAACAAGTCGTCAAGCTTCTCCGCTGCGATGCCGATGCCCGTGTCGCGGACTTCGAACACGATACTCGCTCCGTTGCGGCATACGCGAACCGTGATCAAGCCGTGGCGGGTGAACTTCGTCGCATTAGCGAGCAGATTCAGCAGGCATTGATGCAACTTGACTGGATCGCTGCGAGTCTCGCCAAGGCCCTCGCGCACGATCTCACATGCAATCGTGTTGCCGTTCGCCTCCGCCTGCGGCCGGACAGCATCGACGGCCTCCAGCACGAGCCGACCGACATCGTACGGCTCCACATCGACTTGAGATCGGCCCGCTTCGATCTTGGCCAGATCGAGTATTTCGTTGATCATGCGCAGCAGATGGCGCGCGGCGCGCAACACGCGTTCATGGTCTGCGATGTCGGCGACTCTCTGCTCGGTTTCCGCGCCTTCTCGCATTATCTCTGTATAGCCGATTATGGCGTTGAGCGGCGTGCGCAATTCATGGCTCATGTTGGCGATGAACCGCGTTTTTGCAGCATTCGCCTCCTCCGCGGCGCGACGCGCTTCGTCGAGATCGCGCGTGCGTTCGAGTACGCGATCTTCCAGATGCGCGCGCTCACGCTCGAGTTCGCCCATCGCCAGGGACAGACGAGTGGACAAATCGCGTTCCTCAGCGGCCGTCCGCACCGCCTCTGCGCGCAACCGGTCGCCTTCGATCAGCGCCTCGCGGAACGCGCGCACAGCGCGGCCTAGATCGCCAAACTCGTCGGTCCGGCCCTCGCCGGGCGCATCCACGTCACGTGCGCCGCCGGCCAGCGACGCCAGCGCTGTCCGTACTGTCGCCACCGAGCGGCGCACGCTGCGCCCAACCATAGAGGACAGCGCCAGCATCAGCAGCGCCGCGGCGGCGATAGCCGACATCGTCGCCAACAAGTGCCGGCTGCGCTGGCCGTCGATCCGCGCGAACAATGCTTCCTGATCTGCCGCGGTGCCATTACGTACGCGCTCGATCGCGCCGTCGATGTTGTCGTCGAGCACCGAAATGCGGTTGGCGTAGGCGTCGCCATAGCCAGCGCCGGCTTCCTGCTCTGCCAGCAAGAGCTCAAACTCGGATATGCCGGCTATAACGATAGCGCGTACATCGCGGTATTGCGGCTGCTGCAACACCGGCTCGGCCGCAGCG
>CAZHWA010000197.1:0-5119 GCA_964536175.1 uncultured Terricaulis sp.
GTATGCGCCCTCAATGTCGCCAATCGCGACGACGCGCTCGACGCCGGTCCAGTGCGTTTGCTCCGGCTGGGCGTGGGCAGGGGCGCTCGCACACCCCAGCAGCATCAACAACGCGGCGAAGGCCCGGATCAGAGCAATCATGGGACGCGCGGATAACGGCTGAGCATGGCCTGGTCGCGGCCGCCTTCATCGGAGATCATCAGAGCGCCATCGGGCAGCACCGCTATGCCTTCCGGCTGACGGTGGCCGCGCAGTCTGTGCGCTGCCAGTATTTCACCGTCGGCGCTAAACTCGATGAGGGCGCTGTCGCGCGCGGACAGCAGCAACATCCGCCCGCTCCCCGAATCGAACTCCAACGAGGACGGGCGAAAATCCTCTACGCCGGCGGCAGCAGCCAATTCTTGCTCCGGCAGCGCGCGCCAAGGTTCGGCCGCACCGCCGAAACTCCAACGATAAAGTGAGACCGTATCGCGCATGGCTCGAGCGTGGTTGCGCTTGCAAGCAAGAATGAGGCTTTCTTCCGACGGCAAACGGGCGAGGCCCTCGATCTCGCATGTTTCTCTAAGCCCGATATCGAAACGCTCCGGGTTGACATGACCGCCATCGGCGCCCTCGATGAAGCGATAAAGCTCCCCATCGCTCGTCGTCATCCAGAACGCGCCGTCAGGCGTGATCGCAAGGCCTTCGAAGTCACCGGTCAAGGTTGGGCTTCCGAGCGCGAAGGACTTCAAAACCGCCCCTCGCGCGGCGTCGATCTCGTAGATCACGGCCCGTTCATCGTCATGGGCGAAGAGACGCCCGTCCGGTGAAACGGCAAGGCCGGAAATCTCCCGCAATTGCTCCGGCAAGCGCCATTGCGCGTCAGACACCCCGGTAAACAGCGAGCCGCCGTTTGGCGTCGGCTGCGCCTCGACCGGCGCAGGCTCGCCGCATGCGGCAAGCAGCGTAGCAATGAGCGCCATGCGTCTAATCATCGTCATCCTGTTCGGTCAGGGGTTTCTTCTTCGGCGGTTCTCCGACTTCCTCCTTGGCCATCCACTCGCGGGAGAACATCTGCTTGCCGGTTGCATCGGCGCCGTACTCCGTCGCCCAGAGGCCCAAGACTGTGTAGTTGAAGAAAATCGATATGATGGCGGCGACCTCTATGGCGTTGATGCCGCAGGACAGCCCGACAGCGATGGCGACGAACAGGTAACTGGTCTCGGCGCTGTCCTTCAATGTGTGACGGAAGCGTACGCCGGCGACGATGCCGGCGAGGCTGAAGGCCAGGGCAAGAGAATCGTGAACCACATGGACGATGCCCGTGATCACGAGCGGCAACACCAGAATGGTCTGAATGAAGGACTGGGTGACGTCCTTGCGGCGGCGCGCGCCCATGCAAATCCAGGTCACGGGCAGCATGCAGAGGAACGACGCGATAATGGCAAGCGACAGGCGTATGCCCTCACGCAACGTGGACTGGCTCGGCGCGAGCTGCTGGCGGCCCGACTCGAATGCGGGTTGTCCGACGGAGCCGAAATCGGCGGCCCCGCCGACGGGCAGCACCTCAAGCACACGCGGATTTGCGATCAGGACGGCCGCGATCGCCGCTCCCAGCAGCGCGTAATAGCCGGTGATATAGAAGTAGGGCTTCAGCAGCTTGGGCAGCCCGGCCGGCTTCGGCTGCGCCGGCGTTTCACCAGTCTGCGGCGCGGCGTCCACCGTCATGCCGACCTCCCTGGCCCTACATACATGAAACCGAGCGGCGGCGCACGTCGCCTGGCGGCTCGGAACAACGCAAGCCAAGCAGGTCGCTAGGACGATGGAGAATCGTCCGGCTGGCGTGTCCGCCTTGGACCCGGTCCAGGCCGCCTGGGGCCAGCCCGATCCGAATTATCTCAGTGGCGGAGGTGCTAGCGACGAACTTCTATGACCACGCTCCAATGCTGGGGTCGCATGACACACCGCCTCAGCGCGGCGCGCCGGTCACACATTCCTGTGCGCGCTCGGCGATGAGATCGGCGCCGCTGTCGCCGAGTTCAGCCACGCTGCTGGTTTCATATTGCGTGAGTTCTTCCGCCGAGAGCGTTTGCGCGCCGCGGGCGCGCCAAGCCTCGATCGGAGCATCGAGCGCAGCTGCATCGCCCTCGGCTCGTCCCTGAGCGATGGCCGCACGTTGCAACAGCAGATAGCCGAGGCAATTGTCATCCTCAAAGCTGGGCGCCGCCGCTTCGATGACCGGCGCCGGTTGTGGTGTGGGAGGCGGCGCTGTCTCCCAGGCGTCGCAGCCCGCAAGTAGCAGAGCCGCCGCTGCGCTCAAGCTCATGACCACCGCTCGCATTTACGCCTCCCTGGTTCTTTGTCTGACATGCGCACGCGGCGCAGCTTTGTGGTTAAGCGCATCTAACAGGTGTGAAGCGGGATTTACCATAGGAATCAGCAATTAAGCGCTTCTCCCTCATCATGCCTTAACTCTGATCCGTTTCATTATGACACTCCGCACTAAGCGCAGAAAAAGCGCTGGGCGGGCGTTGTCGGTTGGTTGAGGCGCGTATGGCCCGGGTGGCGGTGCTTCTTGGGGGCTTGAGCCCCGAACGGCCTGTGAGCCTGATCTCGGGGCGCGATTGCGCGGCCGCGCTGCGAAGGCTCGGCCATGAGGTCGTCGAGATCGAGCCGCAGCATGACGGCTGGATCGCCGAGCTCAAAGACGTCCATCCGGACAAAGTCTTTAACGCACTGCACGGCGAGTGGGGTGAGGATGGCCGCACCCAAGGCGTGCTCGACTATCTTAAGCTGCCTTACACGCACTCCGGCATTCTCGCTTCGGCGCTTGCGATGGACAAGGACAAGTCCAAAGCGGTCTTCGCCCAGGTTGGCTTGCCGCTGGCCAACGGCAAACTGATGCATCGTCTGGAGGCGGCCAAAGCGCATCCGATGCCGGCGCCTTATGTGGTGAAGCCGAACGCACAAGGTTCCTCGGTGGGCATCTTTATCGTGCGTGAAGGCGCCAATCGCCCGCCTGAACAACTGCTCGATCCCGATTGGGCGTTTGGAGAGAGCGTCCTGGTCGAAGAGTTTATCGAGGGCAAAGAGCTAACCGTCGCGGTGATGCATGACCGTGGCGCGCTGGCGGTGACCGAGATCCTGCCCACCGGCGAATGGTACGATTTCGACGCGAAGTACGCCGCAGGCGGCTCGCGCCATGAGGTGCCGGCGCAGATCCCGCAAAGCGTCGCCGAACAACTGATGCGCGCGGCGGAAGCTGCGCACCACGCGCTCGGCTGTCGCGGCGTGACGCGCGCCGATTTCCGCTACGATCCCAAGCGCGATCGCGTTGCGCTACTGGAAGTAAACACGCAGCCCGGCATGACGCCCACGTCGCTTGTCCCGGAGCAGGCGGGGCATGTCGGTCTTTCTTACGATAGCCTTGTCGGATGGATCTTGGAGGATGCGTCATGGCCGCGGTGAGGGCGCGTCGTCCGGGACGCGGCCAGGAGCCGCCGCGCGGCAGGCGCCGCAGCGCACCGTCGGCGCCGCCGTATGAGAGCATGCCGCGCCTTGCTCGTATCAAGCTTGGCGGGGGCATTGGCAGCGACGATGTCAGAGTGTCGGGCAAGAGCCTGATGCTGGCGCTCGCAGGAGTCGTGATTTTCCTCGGCGCCGGCGTTGCGGGCGCTGCCTGGCTTGGGTCGTCGCTATTCGATGCGCGCGAGGCGTTTGCGCGCACCGCAGACGGCGTTGCCGCCAATGCCGGCTTCGAGATCGACGCCATCGAAGTTGCAGCGATGACGAACGCGCCGGCGTTGAGCGACGCGCGCAAGCACGAAGTCCGCGCGTTGATCGTGCCGGACGGGCGGCATTCCCTTTTGGCTCTGGATCCGCAAGAGGTGCAGGCGCGCATTCAAAGCCTCGACTGGGTGGCTGCTGCGCGCGTGCGGCGCTTGTGGCCCTCGACGCTGGTGGTGGAAGTGGAACGTCGTCAAAGCTACGCGCGCTGGCGGGAAAACGGTCAGGTCGCCGTCATCGACGCCAATGGAGAGCGGCTGCTCTCCGAGCGAGCCGCTGATCATCAGGAGCTGCCCCTGGTGGTTGGCCCCGGCGCCGGCCGCGCTGCGCAACCGCTGCTCATTGCGCTCGAAAGCTTGCCGCAGGTCCGCACGCGTCTGCGGGCGCTGGTGCGCGTCGGCGATCGTCGCTGGAACGTCGAACTGGAGAATGGCGCAGTGATCGCGCTTCCGGAGATGCATCCCGCCGAAGCGCTCATACGCCTTGAGGCGCTGCAGCACCGGTACGCTTTGCTCGACCGGCCTGTTGCTCAGCTCGACATGCGCGCGCCGGGCCGGCTGGCGGTGCGCATCCATCCCGAACTCGAAGGCGGCCCGCGCCCGCTGCTAGGAGGCGCCTGATGAGCGCGGCGCGTCAGCCCATCGAGGAGCAGGACGTTCTCGAACTGAGAACGCCGCTCGCGCCGCTCGTCGCCGCTCTCGACGTCGGCGTGTCGAAAACAGCTTGCTTAGCCGCGCGCCGCGATCCTGTGCTCGACCTTCATCCCGAGCGGCCCTTGCGTGTGCTCGGCGTCGGTCATCAGACCGCGCCGGCGATCGCCAGCGGCAAGCCTGCCGACTTCGAGTCCTGCGCCCGTTCCATTGAAGTGGCGGTCGAAGAAGCGTCACAGATGGCGGGCGCGCCGATCAAGCGGGTTGTCGCGACCTATTCCGGCCCCGGGGTCAAATCGCAAATCGTGCGCGGCGCGGCGCGCATTCGCGGCTCTACCGTCACGGCGCGCGACATCGACAATGCCATTCGTGCGGCGATGCAGGCGGCGCCGACGCCGCAGCTGTCGTTTTTGCACGTCGAGCCGTTGCGCTACCAGGTGGACGACGGCGAGCTGCTCGCCGATCCGCTTGGCGAAGTTGGAAAGATGCTGGCGGTTGAGGCGTGCATCGTCACCGCGCCGACCGAGGCGCTCAACGCTTTGAAGTCTTGCATTCAGTACGCGGGCATTGAGGTGGAAGAGGTCCTAGCCGGACCCAAGGCAGCGGCGTTGTCGGCCCTCTCGCCGGATGAACGCAATGAAGGCGCCTTGCTCGTCGATCTCGGCGCTGGGGCCATAGGCATGTCCGCATTCGCCAGCGACAAG
>CAZHWA010000198.1:0-1591 GCA_964536175.1 uncultured Terricaulis sp.
TCAACGTGCTGGGCTCGCCGGACAACGCCGCTATCTTCACCGGTTATCTCAGCAGCCTGCTGATGGCGGGCGCCTACATCGCCATCGGCTCGGCCATGTCGTCGCTGACAAACGCGCAGGTTATCGCCTTTGTACTCGCCGTGCTGGTGTCGTTCCTGCTCACGGCGCTCGGCTTGCCGCTGGTGCTGGATTTCTTCTCGGACGCGATTGGCGGCTCAGCGGCGGCGGCTGTCGCGCGCTTTTCGATCCTGCACCACTTCGATGCCGCCCAGCGTGGCGTTGTGGAATTAAGGTCGGTTTTCTATTTCGCTTCGCTCATCGCGCTTTGCACAGGCTTTACGGCGCTTGCCGTCGACGCGCGGCGGGGGGGCTGAACCATGAGCCCGCGCCGTTTTGCCCTGCTTGCCGCACTCGCGCTGACAGTGATGTTCATCGGCGCCAATCTGACGGCCAATTCCTGGTTTCGCGCCTGGCGTATCGACCTCACCGAGAACCGGCTCTATTCCTTGAGCCGCGGTACGCAGCAGACACTTAATCAGCTTAGCGAGCCCGTCGAACTCACCTTGTACTATTCGCGCGACGCTGCTGCTGCGATCCCGCAGCTGCAGGCTTACGCGACGCGCGTGCGCGAGATGCTGCAAACCTTCCAGGCTCGATCGCACGGCCGAGTGCGGTTCCGGGAGGTCGATGTCGAACCGTTTGCGGAGGAGGAAGACGAAGCGGTGGAGGCGGGCATCGAGCCGCTGCGCCCGTTCGAGGGCGCCGATCCGATCTACCTGGGCCTGACAGGCGCCAACGCCATCGACGATCGGCGAACAATTCCATTCTTTGCGCCCGAACGCGAACCGTTCCTGGAATACGAGATCACGAGATTGATCTACGAACTGGAGAGCCCAGACCCGACGCATGTCGCGCTGATCACGGCCTTGCCTATCGATCCGGCGAACGCCGCAGCGAGCCCTGCACTCGGCGGCGTGCACGCGGTGTTTGCCGCCGAGATGGGCCGCCTGCTGCAAGTGACCAAGCTCGCGCCGGATTTCACGTCGATTCCCGCCGATGCCGATGTGTTGGCGATCATTCATCCGGGCGAACTGACCGCGCGGCAGCTTTATGCGATCGACCAGTTCATCTTGCGCACGGGCCGCGCGTTCATCGCTCTCGATCCCGCGGCCATCTCTGCCGAGCAGACCGGCGGCTTTGATCCGTTCAATCCGATGGCGGCGGCGCCGACAGCTTCAACGCTGGAACCGCTACTGGGCCGGTGGGGCGTGGCGATGACGCCGAGCGTCGTGCTCGATCTCGACAACGCTCTGCCGGTGCGAGCGCAAAATCCTCAGACCGGCCAGCCGGAAAATGTGCCCCAGCCGTTGTTTTTCGCCACGCCGGCAGATCAACTCGATCGGCAGGATCTGATGACAGCGTGGTTGCGCCGCGGCGTCAATTTCGGTCTGGCCGGGGCGCTGAGCTGGAGCGAACGGGAAGGCATCGAGGTCCATCCGCTTGCACGCACCAGCGGCGCCACGATGCGCATGCCGGCGGCGACGGCGATGATGCGGCCCTCGCCGTATGAGGTGCTGAGCATGTGGCCGCC
>CAZHWA010000198.1:1601-5093 GCA_964536175.1 uncultured Terricaulis sp.
GAGGGCGCATCGAGACCATCGCCCTGCGGCTCTCCGGCAATCTGCAGACTGCCTTTCCGGAAGGCCCTCCGCCGGCGCCGGCGCCGGCGACGGCCGCACCCGGCGATGCGACAGCGGCGCCGGCCGAGCCCGCGCTCGAGTCTGAAGATGAGGCGGCGCCTTTGGCGCAGTCGGTCGCGCCCGCCGAGATCGTGATTGTCGCCGACGTCGATTTCCTGGCCGACGATTTCTATGTCGATCCCCAAAGCGGCGGCTCCGCCGCCGATAATGCCTCATTTGCGTTGAACGCCATCGATGTGCTCGGCGGGTCCGAGGCGCTGGTTTCGCTGCGCTCACGCGCGCCGTCGCTGCGGCGAATGGAGCTGGTCGAGGAAATGGAGGCGGACGCCAGCCGCCGCATCCAACGCCGCCAGGAAGAGTTGCAGCAGGAGCTGCAGGAGACCGAGGCCCGGCTGGCTGAGCTGCAGGCCCGCGGGCGAGGATCGGGCTTCTTCTCTGGCGATCTCGGCGCAGAGCTGACGCCAGAAGAGAATGCTGAGATCGAACGTTTCCGTCAGCGCGTCATAGAGGTGCGGGGCGAATTGCGGCGCACGGAACGCGAACTGCGCGGCGACATCGAGCGGCTCCAAGCAGCGGTCGTCTTTGTCAATGTCTGGCTGGCGCCGCTGTTGGTGGCGGCAGCGGGGCTGTTCCTGTTCTGGCGCCGCCAACGGCGTGGGAGAGCGCGCCGATGAGCTCGGATCTCGCCGAACGGCGCAAACGCCGCTTGCTGTCCTTGTGGCTGATCGCCGGAGCGCTTGTCGCGATCGCCGCTGTCACTATCGGCATCGAGTATCGCGCCGCGCGACCCGATCTTGCCTCGGGGCCCGTGATTCCGGGTTTGCAGGAAAACATTCGCAACGGCCAGCGCATCATTATCACCAGCGCGGAGGCGAGTTACCGGATCGAACGCGCCCAGCGCGGCGAGCAGTCCGTGTGGGTCATGCGTGACCGCGACGATTATCCCGTGCTGGCTTCGCGCCTGGCGCAGCTGACGGAGGGCTTGCAGGGTTTGCGCTACACGCGCCGCATGACCAACGATCGGTCCAAGCACGAGCGGCTCGGCGTCGGCGATCCACGCGAGGGCGGACGCGGCGTGCTCGTACAGATCGAAGACGCCCGCGGCGCGCTGCTGGTCAACCTGATCCTCGGCATAGAGCCAAGCGGGCTTTACGTGCGTCGCCCCGACAGCGATCAGACCTGGGCTGCGAGTGGAGATTTGCCGCCCCTGCGCAATGTTGCGACCTGGCTCCAGCTTACGCCATTGGACCTGGAGGCTGAGCGTTTGGCGCGCGTAGAGATCGCCCCGCGTGTCGGCCGGGCCTACATCCTTGAGCGAGAGAGCGCACAAATGCCGTGGCGCATCGCTTCGCCGGCCCTGGCGAGTCTGGCTCAATCCAGCGTCACCGCGGCCGCAGAACAGATCACGCAGCTCTCGCCGGTGGACGTGCGCTCGGCGCCGGCAATTCAAGGCCAGCCCTTCGCGCGCGTTCGCGCTCTAACGTTCGATGGCGTCATACTGGACGCCGAATTGATCGAGAGCGATGGCCGGCCTTGGCTGAAGCTTGTCGCCCGCGCAGAAACGCCAGAGCAGGAAGCCGCCGCGCTGGAGATCAACAACAGCGCGGCGCCATGGGCCTATGCATTGGACGGGATGGAGGCCGAAGGCCTGGCGCCTCCGCTCGGCGCCCTCGTGCCCGGCGCCGAATAGTCAGCGCCCGCGCAGCGAAGCATAGGCGCCGGCAATTATGCGACCGCCGCTCGGCTCCTGAATAATCACGGCGCATTCGGGCCGGCAGCGAGAATGTTCGAAATAGACGGCTCCGCCGTTCCATCGCCCAAGGCGGTCCATCGAACGCACCAGATTGTAGTGGTAAATGCGTCGATTGATGTTCGTGCCGGCGGTGACGTATTCCGTAACCGGCCCGCGATCGTACGCGACGATCCACACATCCGCGTTGGACCTGCGGGCGCCAGCGCCGATGGTCACGCGCACACCATTGTAGCGCAACGGTGCGATCGTGATGTTGGGCGATGCGCTCAGCGGGGACTCCATTGCCCGATCGAGCACGGCGCGCGCCTCGTCCCAGTAGGATGCGCTCATCGCCGACCCGCCATTGATGACAAGCTGGGGCGTGTAGCGACCGCGCACGCGCAGCGAATTCGAATAGGCGCGCTGGCGATCGGCGAAGGCCTCTTCCGCGAAGGTGTCGCGCCAGCCAAGATAGTCCCAGATCGGCACGGCGAAGGTCAGGGCGAGCACGCCGTCTTCGCCGGCGAACATGCCGAGCAGGCGGTTGGCCCGCGGGCACTGCGTGCATCCCTGACTGGTGTAGAGTTCGACCACCGCCCCGGCGCGCATCGTCGTTTGCGCGCGCGCAGGCATCGCAAACCCCGCTAATCCCAAGACGAGCGCGGCGGCGAGAAAGCGGCCGATCATGCCGGCAAGCATGGCCGCGCCGTTCGCGCCGTTGAAATCAAACACGCGTGACGGGGCGGCAAAGCTCAGCTGGGCTTGGCCAAAGTACGCAATACGTAGTGCAAAATACCCCCATTCCGGAAGTATTCTACCTCATTATCGGTGTCGATCCGGCACAAAACGTCGGTTTCGTCGGTACGTCCGTCCTGCCGCAAAATTCGCAGCGTGACCTTCTGGCGCGGGCGCAGCGAAGCAACGCCGGCGATCGACACCGTTTCCGCGCCGCTCAGGCCGAGGTCGGCCCAGTTTCCTTCGACGAACTGCAGCGGGAGCACTCCCATGCCGATGAGGTTGGAGCGGTGGATGCGCTCGAAGCTCTCCGCGATGACTGCGCGAATGCCCAAGAGGCGAGCGCCTTTAGCGGCCCAGTCGCGCGAGGAGCCCATGCCGTAGTCCTTGCCCGCGAACACGACCAGGGGGCGGTCTTCGGCCTGGTAGCGCATGGCTGCGTCGTAGATGAACATGCGCTGGCCGCGGGGGTGGTGCAGGCGCTGGATCGACGCGCGGTGCAGGTGGTGCTCTTTGACCCGGCGGCCCAAGCGGTGGTGCAGGCTCGGGGTTGGGACGGTGGCTTGCAGCCCCAGGCCGGAGCCGAGGTAGAGCATCCCCGCCAGCAGCACCGGGGGCACCGAGCCGACCAGGATCCGGGCGAGCGGCGTGCTGGCTCCGAAGAGCAGGGCCGCCGCGAAGGCCGCGCCCACGCCTGCGGGCAGGGGTCTCATCGGCGAGCCGCGGCGAACGTATAAAGGCCGAACAACTCCCCCGGATCCTGCAGCCGCAGCTCCACCTCCGAGAAGCCGGATCGCCGTCCCAGAGCGGCCATCTCAGAGACCGTCTCGGGGAAGTCGCAGCTGGCCATGTGCTCGTGGATGCTGGCTTTCTCCTCGGGGGTGAGACCGCTCCAGTGCTGCTGTACCTCGCCGGCATAGCGCGCCAGGTAGGCCGTCCGTGCCTCTCCGTCACGACGCACCAGA
>CAZHWA010000199.1:0-5082 GCA_964536175.1 uncultured Terricaulis sp.
ATCGACGCCGACGGTCAGCGCGCGCGCGTGCGCGTGCGTATCCGCAATTCGGGCTGATTGGGAAGGTTTCGCCCGAAACGGGGAGACATGCGCGGCATTCGCGCTACATTTCGAGCATGAGCGCGCAAAGGCTCTTGTTATTCGCCGTTTTGGCGATTTTCCTGGCGACGGCGCCGCGTGTGTTGGCGCAGCAGTCCAGCGCGCCGATCCTGCTGGCGGACGTCACTGGCGTCATTGGTCCGCCGGCGTCGCATCACGTCGAAGCTGCGATCGACGCCGCTGAAGAGCGCAACGCCGAGCTGTTGATCTTGCAGATCAACACGCCGGGCGGCTTGGAAACGTCGATGCGCGACATCATCGAGGACATTCTCGATGCCGATGTCCCGGTAATTGGCTACGTGGCGCCCTCCGGCGGGCGCGCTGCGAGCGCCGGCACCTTCATCCTCTACGCGACACATGTTGCCGCCATGGCGCCAGGCACGAATGTTGGCGCGGCCACTCCTGTGGAGCTGGGCGGGGGGACGCCCGAGCCCGTCGATCCGGGAGGCGAGGGCCAGGAGGGCCAGGCGCCCGAAGAGCAGTCCGCGCCGACGAATAGCGATGCGCTGAGCCGCAAAGCCGTGAATGACGCAGCCGCGTTCATCCGCAGTTTGGCGAGCTTGCGCAACCGCAACGCCGAGTGGGCCGAGCGTGCGGTGCGTTATGGTGAAGCTATTGCCGCAAGCGAGGCGCTGGAGCTCGGCGCGATCGAGATCGTTGCGACCGATGTTGAGGATTTGCTTGCACAGCTCGATGGCCGCAGCGTGACGCTGCCCAGCGGCGAACGCACGCTGTCAACGCAAGGACGGCTGGTCGAGCGCGTTGAGGCCAGTCTTGTCACGCAGCTGCTCGGCATTCTCGCCAATCCAAATGTTGCGTTCCTGTTGATGCTGATCGGGATTTACGGCCTCATCTACGAGTTCGTCTCGCCTGGTGCGATCGGACCTGGCGTGCTGGGCGCGGATTGCCTCGTTCTCGGGCTTTATGCCTTGAACCAGTTGCCGCTGAACTACGCCGGGCTTGCGCTTATCGTTCTCGGCATCGGCTTCATGGTGGCGGAGGCGTTTACGCCAACGTTCGGGGTCTTGGGCGTCGGTGGAGCGATCGCTTTTCTGATCGGTGCGGCGATGTTGATTGACACGGACCTTCCCGCCTATCGGCTCTCCTGGTTCGTCATTCTGGCGACGGCGCTGCTGACTGGCGGCTTTGTCGCGCTGGCGATGGGATTCACCCTCAAGACGCATAGGCGCCGCGCCGTGACGGGGCGCGAAGCCCTGATCGGATCGCTCGCCAAAGTGCTCGACTGGTCCGGCGGCGCCGGCCACGTCTGGGTCGCAAGCGAGCGCTGGAACGCGATTGGCCCGACGACGCTTGCGCCGGGGAGCTGGGTCCGCATCACCGGCGTCGATTCACTCATATTGCAGGTGACGCCCGACGAGGCGCCGCAAGGAGACGGCTCATGAATCTGATCACCATAATTTCTCTGGCTGTCATCCTGGTGATGCTGCTGGCCAGCGCCATTCGCATCTTGAAGGAGTACGAACGCGGCGTGCTGTTTACGCTTGGACGATATACCAAGGTCGTCGGCCCCGGCATTGTCCTGGTCATCCCCATCGTGCAGCAGGTTTCTACGGTGCAATTGCGCACCGTAGTTGTCGACGTGCCGAGCCAGGACGTCATCAGCCGCGACAACGTCTCGGTGAAAGTCAACGCGGTCATCTACTATCGTATCGTCGACGCGGACAGGGCTATCCTGAATGTCGAGAACTACTCGGCGGCCACCAGCCAGCTGGCGCAGACGACATTACGCTCGGTGCTTGGCAAACACGAACTCGACGAAATGCTGGCTGAGCGCGACAAGCTCAACCACGACATTCAGGAGATTCTCGACGCGCAGACGGACGCCTGGGGCATCAAGGTCTCGAACGTCGAGATCAAGCACGTCGACATCGATGAGAGCATGGTGCGCGCCATCGCCCAGCAGGCCGAAGCCGAGCGCTTCCGGCGCGCCAAGATCATTAACGCGGAAGGCGAGGAACAAGCGGCGCGCAAACTGGTCGAAGCTGGCGACATTCTTGCGTCCTCGCCCAATGCCATGCAGCTGCGCTATTTTGCAGCTCTGCACGATGTCGCCGGCAATCGCACCTCAACCATCGTATTCCCGATCCCGATCGATCTCTTGAGCCGTCTGCAGGGAGAGAAGTCGGACTAGGGTCCGGCCAACCGGAACGCGCGTGAAAGAAAGCGGCGCGGACGCCGGCAGAAAGCGTCCGCGCCTGGCGCCGTCGTCGCGAGGAGGGAGGGGTCAGGCGACGATCAGGGCGGCTTGATGCGTCAGCGCGTAAGCAACCGGTGCGCAAAGCACGAGCGCGACGACGATAATGAGAACCTTTCTCACAGCGTACCTCCTCACTCCGTGGCGGCGTCGTCGTGGTAATGATGCCTGTCCCGCGTCGGTCGGATGCGGCCGATACAGTAAAAAAAAGAGAAGCGCGGGCTTTGCATGCCCGCGCTTCAATGGCGATCGTCGCTAAGGATGGGGGCGGGGGTCAGGCGACGATCTGGGCAGCTTGCATGAGGACCGCAGCAGCGAAGGGCGCGAAGCAGATGAGAGCCGCGGTGGTGGAGATCAGCTTGGTCATTGGTTTTCTCTTCAAGGCGTTGGCGTTTGTCTGATCTTGAGATGCCGGTCGGGCGCGGCGCGGATGCAGCGATGGTGAATCTTTTTCGACCTCGCCACGTGCAAACAAAAACGCGGGCCGGCGGCCCGCGTTTGGTCGGCATTTGTTGTGTACGCGTCAGACGACAATCTGCGCGGCCTGCATCAAAGTCACGGCTGCAACCGGAGCAAACAGCACGAAGGCGGCGACAAAGCTTACAAATTTCGTCATTTCAATTCCCTCACATGTTCGTTGTGTTCGAGTTTGAGATGCCGCCGTGGCCGCTCCCGGATGCAACGCAGCGCGATTTTTTTGCAGCTTCCATGAATGCGGTAGTCACACAAAAAAGGCCGCCGGCATGTGCCGGCGGCTGCAAATGGAAAGCCGCGGACCGGGGGGCTGGTCCGCGGCTTTTGTGTGACCGTCGCGGGCGGTTGGGGGATCAGGCGACGATCAAAGCGGCTTGGTTCATGGTCGCCAGTGCGACCGGGGCGAGCAGTGCGAGGGCGGCGGCGAGGCTGAGAAACTTGGTCATTGTGGGCTCCCCGAAAGGTATTTGGCGTCTGTCGAACTGTTTGATGCACCCAACCTAGCCTTTGGATGCACCGGTTGCTGTGACCGGCGGCACGCCGCGGTGGGGGCGCAGCCGCCCTGGGTAACTGCTTATCGTGGAGCCGGCGGCTCGGGGGCCTCAGCCGGGACGGGCGGCCCTGGCGCAAACCGCTGGCGCACCCGCCTATCGCCGTTGGCGTCGCGCGCGTCGAAGTGGCGGAGTTGCTGGGCCCTGAACTCCTCGCGCGACAACCAGCCGTCGCCGTTGAGGTCTGACTCCTCGTCGCCTCCCCACACTACGACTATCGGCGCGGGCGGAATCGGCGGCACAGGCGCGATCTGGGGCGTCACGTCGATCGCCCGGCGGCCCGGTCCGCCCCGCAGCACTTGAACGCGGCGCTCGGTCCGGCGTTGGCCGTCTCCATCGGACCCGGTTTCGATGCGGCAAACGACCGTTACGCGGCGCTCGCCACCCTCGGTCTCGGTTTCTCGCGTACAGTTTTCCTCGTCTAAGTGCGCGAAACGCAATTCGATCTCCTCTTCGAGCCCCTCCAGATCGACGCGCACCCGCTCGAGCGACCGCTCCACTTCGGCCTCGACCTCGTGGCGCAGCGCATCGTGGTCCACCGCCTCGAGGCGGCCGTTGCCGTCGCGGTCGAGGTCGTCGAACATACGGTCGGCGTGTGCGGCCGCTTCCTCCCGCGTAAGCCAGCCGTCGCTATTGGCGTCGGCGTTCTGAGGCTCGCTGCGGTGGAAGACAAAATGGCGGCCGCCGGCAGTGTGCGCATAAGCGACCATCGTCGTAGCCAGGACCGCCGCGCCTAAGGCTAATCCGAGTTTCATGTGCCCATCCTTTGCCAGCCCCGGGACGGGGCGGTAGATGGCTGACCATGAGAGGTCGACGTTGCTGGCGTACGTCAGGTCTGAAACATTAGGGACACACGGAGCGGGTACCTGACGCAGCCAATCGCTATCCCGTGACATGCCGAGCCGTAGAATGGCCTCTATGAATGAACCCGCCGCGCCTCCGAGTGTGCTCATTGTGGACGACGACGCGGCCATTCGAGAGGGCTTGGTCCAGGTCTTCGAGCGCGCCGGCTTCGTCGCCACCGCAGCGCCGGACGTGCCCGGCATGGAAAAAGCGCTGGCGGCCAGGGGCGCAGACTTGATCGTTCTCGATCTGATGATGCCGGGCGAGGACGGGCTTTCGGCGTGTAAACGACTATCGGGCAAGGGCAGGCCCCCGATCATCATGCTTTCGGCGTTGGGCGATGATGCCGACCGCATCGTCGGACTGGAAATCGGCGCTGACGATTATGTGGCCAAGCCCTGCAATCCCCGGGAGCTGGTGGCGCGGGCGCGCGCGGTGCTGCGCCGTGCGCGCGATGCCGAGGCGGCCCCGCCCGGCGAGAGCGTGCGCTTCGCCGGCTTTCGACTGGATATCCCGCGCCGCGAACTCGTCGATCCCGACGACGTGATCATTCCACTCTCCGCCGGCGAGTTCCGTTTGCTGCGCGCCTTTGCCGAGCGTCCTCAGCGCGTGCTCTCGCGCGAGCAATTGCTCGATTATGCTTTCGACAACGACGCCGACGTTTTCGATCGGGCTGTCGATGTGCAGGTGAGCCGCCTGCGCAAGAAGCTCGAACGGCCCGGCGGCATCGAGATCATCCGAACCATTCGCGGCGAGGGTTATCTGTTTGCGGTCAAGCCGACAGCGTGATGCGCGAGCGCACCGGCCTCCCGATCGCGGCGTATCTGGGCTTGCTCGTGGCGCTGGCGCTGGCGGCGGCATTCGTCGCAACGCTCGCGATCGTCATCTTCTTGCCGCCCC
>CAZHWA010000200.1:0-5072 GCA_964536175.1 uncultured Terricaulis sp.
CGGCATCATCTCGCGCGACACCACGGTGGTGATGTGGGCGCCGGTCGCCGTCATGGTGATTGTCGCTGTGCGCGCCATCGCGCTCTGGGGCCAGGCGGTTCTCTCGCAAAGCATCGCCCTGAAGGTACTGCGCGACCTGCAGCAGGCGATGTTCTCCAAGCTCATGGACGTGGATTTCGCGCGGCATGCGCGCGAAGAGCCGGGCCGGCTGGTTTCGCGCTTCACCAATGACATCAATATCGTCAGCGAAGCGCTGGTGCGCGGCGGCCAGTCCATCATCCGCGACACCCTCACGCTAATCGGCGCCATCGCTTCGATGATTGTGCTGGACTGGGTGCTGACGCTGGTCGTGCTCGGCGCATTTGCCATAGCGGGCCGGCCGCTGCAGCAGATCGCCGCGCGAGCGATGCGGCAGACCCACATGGCGCAGGAGCAGATCGGCGCCTTGTCGGCGCTGCTGATGGAGACGTTCAGCTTCGCCCGCGCCGTCAAAACCTATGGCCTGGAGGAACGGGAGAAAGCGCGCGCCAAGGACGCCTTCGAGACGCGGCGCAAAATCTCGATGAAGCTCGCCTACAGCCGCGCCGGTACCGTGCCGTTGCTCGAAATTGTCGGCGGCCTGGCCATGGCTGGGGTTCTGTGGATCGCCGGCTTTCGCATCCTAAACGGCTTCATGACCGTCGGCGATCTTATGGGCATGATCACCGCCGTCGGCGTCGCCGCCCCGGCAGCGCGCGCGCTCGGGCAGACCAATACGCTCGTGTCGGAAGCGTCGGCGGCGCTGCAGCGTGTGTTCGGTCTGATCGACGAACCGGTCGCAATTCTGGACAGACCGGGCGCGCCCCCGCTTAGGGTGGACGAAGGGCGCGTGACATTCGAGCGCGTCTCGTTCGCCTACGGCGATGCGCCTGCGCTCAACGAGGTAAGCTTCAGCGTAGCGCCCGGCGAGACGGTGGCGTTCGTCGGCCCGTCGGGCGCCGGCAAGTCGACGATCTTCAACCTGCTGCCCCGCCTCTATGACGCAACGTCGGGGAAGGTGCTGATCGACGGCCAGGACGTGCGCGACGTCCAGGTGACGTCCCTGCGCGCAGCGATCTCGCTGGTGGCGCAAGAGGCGGCTCTGTTCAACGATACGATTCGCGCCAATATTGCGCTCGGCCGCCCGGGCGCCAGCGAAGCGGAAATCATTGAGGCCGCCAAGAATGCGGCCGCGCACGATTTCATCGCCGAGCTGCCTGGAGGCTATGACGCCATCGCCGGCGATCGCGGCGCAAATCTTTCAGGCGGCGAACGCCAGCGCGTCGCCCTGGCGCGCGCCTTTCTACGCAATGCGCCAATTCTACTGCTCGACGAAGCCACCAGCGCGCTCGATGCGGAGAGCGAGGCCAAGGTGCAGGAGGCGCTGGCGCGTCTGTCGAAAGGGCGCACTGTACTGGTGATTGCGCACCGGCTGGCCACCGTGCGCGACGCCGACCGCATTCTGGTCCTCGATGGCGGACGCATTGTCGAGTTCGGCGCGCATGGCGATTTGATGGCGCGCAACGGTCTCTACACGCGACTGTCGCGGCTCCAGTTCCAGGCAGAGTAAAGGAACTCCGCGCAGGCAACTTGTGTTGGTGTGACCGAAGGGCGGGGCAGCTCGATGGAGATCGACATATGCCGCGCTTGTTCACCGCCGTTTGCGCAACGGCGCTCATTTTCACCGCCGCTTCGCCCAGTTTGGCGGAGGAGACGCAATCCGAAATCGTTCGCTTCGGCGATCTGGACCTCAACGACAGCTACGACGCAGAGCTGCTTATCGCCCGCATCCATGGCGCGGCCGGCCGCGTCTGCGGCGTGCGCACCACCACCCAGCCGCTCGCGCAGTGGGACGCAACGCGCGATTGCCGGACGGAGACAACGGAACTGGCCGTGCTTGATGTTGGCCACCCGGTCGTCACCGCGCGTTATTATGGACACACGCCGCGCGTTATCATCGAGGAAGGGTCGTACGATCCGCGCTATGATGACTATGTCGTCGTCCGCAAGAAGTAGCCGGCCAACGCTGTGAGAGCGGCGGCGCGGACGCCGCTCTCACTCGCGCCGCAGGATCTTGTCGACCAGGATATTGGCCCACCACTCGCCCATGAAGGCCGCCTTGACCTTCTTCTGGTCGTAGTCTTCCAGCACCCATTGCAGGAACGGTTTGCCGCTCTCTTTTGTCTCCGCGAGATAGGTGGCGAAGAAAAAGTCGAGCATGCCGGTCTTGCCTTGCTTCACGTGCAGGTATCTCAGACCGAGTTGCTCCACCGCCTGCTCGATCGGCAGTCCCATCTTGAAGTGCTTATAGAGCACGGCCATGACGCCGGCGCGATCTGCGCCCGATTTGCAGTGCATCAGCGCCGGATAGGCGATGGTGTCGAAAATCTCCTTGGCGCGCAGGATCTGTTCGACGTGCGGCGGCTCACGCGAATGCATGCGGGCATCGATCAGCGCCACGCCGCGCCTGGCGCAGGCCTCGCACTCGAGCGCGTAATAGCCGGTATCGGACGGCCCCCGCAGATTGAGGATCGTCTTGAAGCCCTGCTCAGCGTAGCGCTCAATCGCCTGCGGCGAGGGCTGGTTGGCCCGGGCCATCACGCCCGGCTCGATCCAGTGGAAATTGGAGAATCGGGCGCGCAAGAACCCGTGGTCGGTCCAGATGAGGTTGCGCTGCGCCCGCCGGCGTCCTTCCGGCGTAGCCAAATCGAAGCGGGACGGCGGGTTTGCGGGCGTCATGTCCTTCTTAAGCGGCGGAAGCTGGCGCGAAGCAGCGGCCGCCCCCTATAAGGGGCCGACCGGCGCCTCGGAAGGCGCTGCACCAGCGGAATGATGCGCAAGCTGCTCGGCAATCCCATCGTCCAGTTTCTGATCGGGCGAACCATCGGGCTTTACATGCTCTTTGTCGGCGTCACCACGCGCTGGACACCGGTCAACCGCGCCGCGGTCGAACCGTTCTGGCGCCCGGATGGCGGCAAGGTGATCGCGTGCGTGTGGCATGGGCGGTTCGCGCTAATCCACAAGATGTGGTGCTTCCGCCCTGGGGTTCCTAAAGGCAAGATGCTGATCTCTCAGTCACGCGAGGGCGGCATAGTCGCGCACACCTCGCGCACCGTGGGCGCTGAAGTGATCCGCGGCTCGGCCGCCAAGGGCGGCCAGCAAAAAGGCGGGATCGAGGCAATGCGCGCCATGGCGCGGCATATCGAAGGCGGAGGCGCCATGGGGATGACCCCGGACGGGCCGCGCGGGCCGCGCATGCGCGCCAAACGCGGGCCGATCCAACTCGCCAAGCTCGCTGGCGCGCCGCTGATGGGCGTGGCCTGGTCGACCTCCAATCGCATCGTTTTCGACAGCTGGGACCGCTTCATCCTGCCGCTGCCGTTCGGGCGCGGCGCGCTGATCTGGACCGATCCCATCGCGCCTCCGGCGCCGGAGTCCAGCGACGCTGAGTTCGAAACTGTGCGTCTCAAGCTCGAACGCGAAATGAATCGTATCGCCGCCGAGGCGGACCGCATAGCCGGCGTCGAGGCGATCCAACCGGCGCCGCTCAAAGACGAGCCTCCGCCGGAGGCCAATGCTGTGGCCGCGCAGTGAGTTTTTCTCCGGCCCTGACCTTTTACCGCGCGTTCAGCTGGATCGCCGGCGCCGGCGCCGGCGTCTGGCTCGAGGCGCGCGCACGCCGCGGCAAGGAAGACGCCGCGCGCCTGGGCGAACGCTATGCGCGCTATACCCAGACGCGGCCCGCGGGCACGCTCATCTGGCTGCATGCGGCCAGCATCGGCGAAAGCGGCGTTGCGCTGACGCTGATCGAAGCGCTCGCGGCGCGCGATCGCGCGCTTTCTTTTCTGCTGAGCACGGGCACGCGGACCTCGGCCGAATTGGCGGCCCGGCGCGCGGCGCCGCGGACCACGCACGTCTATGCGCCGCTCGACCGCCCGGATGTGGTGCGGCGTTTCTTCGACCATTGGCGCCCGGACCTTGGCGTGTTCGTCGAGAGCGAGGTGTGGCCAAACCTCATCGTCGAGGCGGAGGCGCGGCACATTCCCCTGGCGCTGGTGAATGCGCGCATGAGCCCCAAGTCGCTCGTGCAATGGCGCAACCTGCCGGCTGCTTCGCGACGTTTGCTGAGCGCCTTTGGCGCTGTCTCGGCCGCCGAAGCCCGCACAGCCGCAACGCTCAGCGAGCTGCGCGGCAAGCCCGTGCCGGCGTTGGGCAATCTGAAACTGGCCGCGCCTGCGCCGCGCATCGATGCGCAAGCGCGGAACGCGCTCGCCGAAGAGGTTGGCGCGCGCCCGGTCTGGGTCGCCGCATCGACCCACCCCGGCGAAGACGAGGTCGTGTTGGCGGCGCACGAGCGGCTGCGCGCAGATGCGCCGGACGCGCTGCTCATCCTCGTGCCGCGCCATCCCGATCGCGGCGAGGCCTTAGCCAGGCTGGCCGGCGATGCGCCGCGCCGTTCGCAGCAGGCGCGCATTGGCGATGCGGCCGTCTATATCGCCGACACGCTCGGAGAGCTGGGCCTGTTCTACGATCTGGCGCCGGTATCGCTGGTCGCCGGCAGCCTGCTGCCGCAGCTCAAGGGCCACAATCCGGTGGAGCCCGCTCAGATCGGATCGGCGATCGTGACCGGGCCTTTCGTCGAGAGCTTCCAGGATCTGTTCGACGCCCTGTTCGCCGCACGCGCCGCCGCACGTGCGGCCAATGTCGAGGAGCTCGCCGGTCATGTCGCACGATTGTGGCGCGACCGGCCGGCGCGTACGCAACAAACCGATGCGGCCCGCGCGGTCATAGCAAGAGGCGCGGAGGCCGCCGAACAAACCCTGACGGCACTGCTGTCGCTATTGCCGGCTCGCGCGGCGTCAAGAGCAGCCGATGCGTCCGCCTGAGTTCTGGAAAGCTGAGGCGAGCGGGCGCGATGCGGCGCTTGCACTGCGCGCACTGCTGACGCCGGTGTCCTGGGCCTACGCGGCGATCGCTGCGCATCGCTATCGCGCGACGGTCACGCGGCGCGCGCCCATCCCCGTCGTGTGCATCGGCAATCTTACCGTCGGCGG
>CAZHWA010000201.1:0-5053 GCA_964536175.1 uncultured Terricaulis sp.
TCGCGGCGAACGCATCGCGCAGATGGTGATCGCGCCGGTGACGCAAGGCCGTTGGGAGCTGGTGGCTGCGCTGCCGGCAACGGCGCGCGGCGCCGGCGGCTTCGGCTCGACGGGCCGCGGCTGACAGCGCCGCAGCGGGCGTGCGGACGCGACTAGCGCTGCTCGGCCTCGTGGCGGGTCGCTTCGATGGCGCGGCGGAATTCGATCGGATGCGCCATAGGCGGAAACACGATGCGGGCGTCGCCTGTGCCGGTGACGACGATGCGGCCATAGCCGAACAGCTTGCCCCATATGGACTGCACCAATTGTACGCCCTCGACCGCATCGGCCGCCAATTCCTGCGTGTGCACGTTAAGCCAGCCGCGCTTCAGCACCACGCGCCGGTCGGTGACGGCGAATTCCGTCACGGTCATGTGGATGGCCGCCATGATGAAAATGATCACGCCGACGCCGATGATCCCGAGCACAATCAGCGCGGCCCACGCCCCGAACCAATGGACAATCGGCCACTTGCCGCGCAGCACGACCGTCTCGCCGGGCGCGAGACTCTTAGCGACATAACCCATAGAGACCCCCTTAGAACTGCGCCGCGCCGGCGTGGTTTGGCCTAGGCTCGCATCCAGCTTACCTATAAGGCATGACCTGCATCAAACCTTTGGAGCGACAATTCGCGGTTTTGCAGCGAAGGGCGCGCAGGTGAGTCCGGAAGAACGCGAGCGCTACGCGCGTCATATCATGCTGAAGGAAGTCGGCGGGCCCGGCCAGCAGCAGCTCCGGCGTGCAACGGTGGCGATCGTCGGCGCCGGCGGGCTCGGCGCCCCGTCGGCTCTCTATTTGGCCGCAGCCGGCGTTGGGCGGCTGCGTATCATCGACGACGACGCCGTCTCGCTCTCCAACCTGCAACGCCAAGTGCTGTTCCGCACGGAAGACGTGGGCGCGCCGAAAGTCGAGCGTGCAGCTGCTGCGCTGCACGCTCTCAATGGGCACGTCGAGATAGAAACGCATCGGGCGCGGCTTCTTGGAGCGCCGGCGTCCCCGCCGGCGGCAACCTTGCCTTCCAACGCCGTGGATTTGACGAGAGCCCCCGCCGGCGAGGACGCCGGCGGTCCAAGTAACGCCATCACGCTCCTCGCCGGCGCCGATCTTGTCCTCGACGGCTGCGACAATTTCGAAACGCGCTTTGCCGTCAACGCAGCCTGCCACGAACTCGGCGTCGCACTCATTTCCGGCGCCGTTGGGCGCTGGGAGGGGCAAGTCGCGACGTTCAAATCCGGCCCCACGAAACATAAGCCGCCGGAACAGCGCCTGCCCTGCTATCGCTGCCTGGTGCCGGAGATTCCGCCTGACGCCGAGACCTGCGCGCACGTTGGCATTGTCGGCGCGCTGCCTGGCGTGATCGGGAGTATGATGGCGCTCGAAGCCATCAAAGAGATCGCCGGCGCCGGCGAGAGTCTGGCCGGGCGCGTTTTTATTTACGATGGCCTCAGCGGCGTCGGCCGCACAATTGCGCTACAGCGCGATGTGAACTGTCCCGTGTGCGGCGATGGCCAATCCTGACTGGGCAGCACAGCTGATCGCCGCAGCGCAACGCGATTTGCAGTTGCGCACAGACTTGGCGCGCTCAGGCGCGCTCTTTCACGGCTACCATCCCGACATGGAGGCGCTGCACAATGAGAACGCGACGCTGCTCTCGCGCGCGTTCGACGCGATGGGCTGGCCGAGCCGAGCCAAGCTCGGCGACGATGGCGCGGCGGCGGCGATGCTGATCCTGCAGCACGCCATTGCTCGGCCCGATCTGCAGCGGCGGGGTCTCGCACTTCTGCTCGACGCCGTTTCCGCGAACGAGGCCAATGCGCTCGACGCCGCCTATCTCTCCGATCGCATCGCCGTGTTCGAGGGAAGCAAGCAGAGGTTCGGCACGCAATTCGATTGGGACGCGGACGGCCTGCTCTCCCCCGCCCCGGTCCGCGATCCTGCCGGCCTGGACGAGCGCCGCGCCAGCGTCGGCTTGCCGCCCATGGCCGAGGCGATCGCGCAGATGCGCGCGAGCGCCGCCGCCCAAGGCGACGCTGTGCCTGCCGATTTGTTGCAGCGGCGCGCCGACTTCGAGGCGTGGGCGCGTCGCGTCGGCTGGCGCGCTTGACCTCTGCGTCCCGGCGCCGATGCTGCCCGCCAACGGAGGGGACCCATGAAACAGCTGCTGGTTGGACTTCTGGTCTTGGTGGGCCTTGCGGCGCTGGTGCTGGCCGGCGGCTATTTCGCGCTGAAGCGCCCCGACATTGCCTACGAGACGCTCGAAGCCCGCTATGAGAGCGCCGCGTCACGCTATGTCGATCTGCCCAGCGGCGTGCGCATGCATTATCGCGACCAGGGCCAAGGACCGACGCTGCTGCTGATTCACGGCTTCTCCGCCTCGCTGCACACGTGGGAGCCATGGGTCGAACGCCTTGCCACCGGCGAGACCCGGATTTCAGACTATCGCATCGTCTCACTAGACCTGCCCGGCCACGGCCTCACACGCGCGCCGGCGGGCTACCGCGCATCCATCGATGCGTTCCGCGAGGTCGTCGCCGAGTTCGTGCGCGCGCAGAACCTGCAGCGCTTTGCGCTGGCCGGCAGCTCGATGGGCGGCAATGTCGCCTGGGAGTACGCGCTGGCGCATCCCGACCAAGTTGAGGCGCTGGTCCTGGTCGACGCCTCGGGCTGGCAAGAAACCCGCCCCGAACTCGCCGAAGAGCCGGCCATTTTCAAACTGCTGCGCAATCCGGTCATCGGTCCGTTCATGCGCGATCTCGACAATACGCGTCTTATTCGCCAGGGCCTCGAGGCGTCCTTCGGCGATCCGGCTCTTGTGGACGACGCCATGGTGGCCCGTTACGCCGAGCTTGCGCGCGCGCCAGGGCATCGCGACATCCTGCTGCAGATCACGTTGGGCTTCCGCGACCGCAATTATGCAACGGCCGAACGCCTCGCTGCGCTGCAAATGCCGGTCCTCGTCCTTTCCGGAGACCGGGACCGCCTCGTGCCCCCTGACCACGCCCAGCAATTCCACGACGCAATCGCGGGCTCCGAACTGGTGATGTTCGAGGGCGTCGGCCACATCCCGCAGGAAGAGGCGGCGGATGCTTCGGCAATGGCCGTGCATGAGTTTCTCTACCGCGTGCACGAGACAGCGGGAGGAGCGGCTATCGCAGCGGAATAGCCGATGAGGCTCGCGCGCCGCACCGTCCTCGGGGCCGCCGCGCTGGCGACGGCGCCCAGCACCGCCTGCGCGCGCGATCTCGCGCATGGCGTTTTCACGCACGGAGTCGCCTCCGGCGATCCCCTGCCCGACGGCGTCATGCTGTGGACCCGGTTCGTTGCGCCGCGCGGCGGCCGCATCGCTTGGGAAATCGGCGAAGACGAGAACTTCGCACGCATCGCCCGACGCGGCGACCTGCGCGTGCGCGCGGCTGACGATTTCTGTGCGAAAGTCGACGTGCGCGGACTCCGCCCCGGCAGACAGTATTTTTATCGTTTTCTCTCCACGTCCGGTCCGTCCATCTCCGGACAGACGCGCACGGCGCCGCAGGGCGCCGCGGCCAGCCTCAGTGCAGCCCTATTTTCATGCGCCAACTTCGCATTCGGCTATTTTCACGCCTATGGACATGCTGCGCAGCGCGAAGATGTCGATATCGCGCTGCATGTGGGCGATTACATTTATGAGTACGAGCGCGGCGTCTATCCGGGCGAGCGCGAAGCGATCGTCGCGCGCGTGCTCGAGCCGCCGCACGAGGCCGTGCGCCTCGCCGATTATTACCAGCGCTACGCGACCTATCACACCGATCCCGACTTGTTGGAGCTGCGGCGCCTGAAGCCGATCTGCGCCGTCTGGGACGATCATGAAATCGCCAACGATGCGACAGCGGGCGGTGCGCAGAATCATCAGGCGAGTGAAGGGCGCTACGCGGACCGCTTGGCCGCCGCCTCGAAGGCCTATTTCGACTGGATGCCGATCCGCAGGCCGGAGCGTCGCAGCACGCGACTTCATCGCGCGCTCGACTGGGGCGACCTCGCGCGCATCGTCTTGCTCGACACGCGCGCGTTTGGCCGCGAGCGGCAACTGGACTATCGTTCGGCGCTCGCGGGGCGCCTGTCGCAAGGCGGCGCCGAGGCTGCAACCGCGATCCGCGAATTCGGCGACACCGTGTTGAACGATCCGCGCCGCACATTGCTTGGCGCCGAGCAGGAGACGTGGCTTGCGCACACGCTGGCTGAGTCTAGGCGGCGCGGACAGACATGGCAGATCGTCGCCCAGCAAGTGGTGATGGGCGAGCAACGTCTGCCGTCGGGGCTCTCGCGGCTGCTGGCCACGGGCGCACACGCCAATACGCGCCGTTGGCTCGCCGCCGGCGAAGCGATCGGCGCGCAGGGCCTGCCGTGGAACCTGGATTCGTGGGGCGGCTATCCCGCTGCGCGCACGCGCTTTCTGGAAACATGCGCCGCGCACGCAAACAACGCCGTCGTGCTCGCGGGCGACAGCCACAATTGCTGGCTGAACAATCTTGCAGCGCCCGGCCGCGATCGCCTAGCCGCCATCGAGTTCGCCGGCGGCAGCGTCAGCTCGCCCGGCTTCGAGCGGACACTCTCGAACGGCACCCCCGGCGAACGCGAAGCGCTCATGCAAGGCGCCAATCCGGAACTGGCCTGGTGCGACGCCAGCCATCGCGGCTACGGCGTGCTCCGGTTCACGCGCGAGAGGTGCGAGGCGGAGTGGAATGCGTTTGCCGATGTGCGGAGGCCGAACGCCGCCGCGCCAAGCGTGGCGAGCTTCGCCAGTGACGCTGGCATGGCGAGCGGACCCCGGCCCTGGGATACACACTGAGGCATTGCGCGCCAGCGCAACCTGCTTCATGGCTTGGTCATGAGTGAATGGTGGCGCGGCGCTGTTGTTTACCAGATCTATCCGCGCTCGTTCTGCGACTCCAACGGCGACGGCGTCGGCGACTTGCGCGGGATTATCGACAAGCTCGACTATGTCGCTGCACTCGGCGTCGACGCGATCTGGCTCTCG
>CAZHWA010000202.1:0-5027 GCA_964536175.1 uncultured Terricaulis sp.
GTCATGCTTGGACATCATAACTGAATCATGGCGCGTGCAAATGGGATTTTCTCTGTATGCTGCCCGCGGGTCGCGACAGGCTCAGGGGGGAGAAAGATGCCGATCGGCTTTTTCAGCATCCGCAACATCGAAGAACTCGACTTCAACAAGCTCGTGCGCCAGCTGCCCGGGGGAGGCGGCTGGAATCCGTTCTCGACCCGCGGCGCATACATTCGCGCCATCCTGGAATCCTACCCACTCTTGCAGCAGCACGAGATCAATACGCCGATGCGCCTGGCGCACTTCCTTGGCCAAGGGCTGGTCGAGACCGGCTGCTTCGCGCACAGGGCAGAGAACCTCAACTATTCCGCATCGCGATTGCGTCAGATCTTCCCAGGCTACTTCCCGACCGAAGAAGTCGCCCGTCAGTATGAGCGCAAGCCAGAGCGCATCGCCAATCGCGTCTACGCCAACCGGCTCGGCAATGGCCCCCCGGAGTCAGGCGACGGCTGGCGTTACCGCGGCCGGGGCTTCTTCCAGCTGACCGGACGCGAGAATTATCGCCGCTACGGCGAAGTCGCTGGCGTCGACCTGGAAAACGAACCCGAGCTGATTGAACGCGACTTAAAAAAGTCGCTGCAGGTGGCGGCCGCGTATTTTCAGCACATGGGCCTTGGCGCATACGCCGATCGCAACGATTGCGCGGCCGTCTCGCGTGGGGTCAATCGCGGCAACCCCCGCCACACAAGGCCCGCGCATGGCGAAGCAGATCGTATCCTTTGGACCAATAAGGCGCTCGATCTGGTCAAGGATCCCCAAGCGCTGCTCGCGCGAACATCCACCGACGGCGTCTTGCGCGTTGGCGCAAGCGGGGAAGAGGTGCGCAAGCTGCAACGCGCGCTCTCCGATCTTGGTTATCCGGTGGGAGCAGTCGACGGGATTTTCGGCCCCGCCACACGCCGGGCGGTCCTCGCGTTCCAGGACGAATTCGGTCTACCTACGACAGGAGAGGTCGACGCGGCCACGCGCGCTGAACTTGACAAAGAACTGGCCGGACCCATCGAAGTGAATGCGCCGCCGCCTCTGGCTCCGCTCGAAACTGGCCGGTCGCCGTCGCTCGATCCGGCGCAGTCGTCGTCAACCGTGGACCTCGCGCCGGATCAAACTGCGCCGACCACCGCACAACCAATGCCTGAACCCCAACCGCCTGCCTTGGGGACAGAGGCGCCGTCGTCGGCAAGCGCGCCTTCCACGGAGGCGCCGCCCGACGCGGCCGTTTCTGTCGAGCCGAGCGCCGGTGAAGCTGCCGCGCCGCCGGCAGCGGAGGCGCAAGCGCCGTTAGAGGCCATTGAGCCGGAGACGAGTGCGGAGCCGGTTGAGTCTCAGGCTGCAGCTGAAGCTGCGCCAGATACGCCAGCGGCAGCGCCAGAACCGCCGCCAGCCGCTGCCGATGCCGGCCCGGTCGAACCTACACAGGAGGGCAATGGCGCCGAGGTGGGAGCGCCTAACCCGGAAACGCCGCCGCAGGAAGATTCTCCGCGCGCCGGCCCATTGTCGTCCACCAGCGCGCCGCCGCCGGCCACGACTCAGATATAGCGCCACGCTTCGGCGGCGGCGTGGAATAGCGCGCGTGACTTGTGTAGCGTCTCCTGCAGTTCGGCTTCCGGGTCGCTGTCCAGCACGACGCCGCCGCCGGCTTGGACGTAGAGCATGCCGTCCTTCACGATTCCGGTGCGCAGCGCGATGCACATGTCCATATCGCCTCCGGCGCCGAAATAGCCAACGCCGCCAGCATAGATGCCGCGACGATGCGGCTCGAGCTCGTTGATGATCTCCATGGCGCGCACTTTCGGCGCCCCAGTCACTGTGCCGTGCGGGAAGCCCGCGAGTAACGCGTCGAGCGCTGTGAGGTTATCGGCGATTTCTCCCTCTACATTGGACACGATGTGCATCACCTGGCTGTAGCGCTCGATGCTGAAGGCTTCAGTCACGCGAACGTGCTGGGAGCCTGGCTCGGTCAAGGCGCCCCGATTGGCGCCGCCGCCGCGCCGAGCGACGCGGCCGAGGTCGTTCCGCGCCAGATCGACCAACATAAGATGCTCGGCGCGCTCTTTGGGATCGGCGAGCAATTCCCGCTGAAGTGCGAGGTCTTCGGCCGGCGTTGCCCCGCGCGGGCGCGTGCCGGCGATCGGCCGGATCGTTACGGTGTCGTCACGCAAACGGACCAAAATCTCTGGGCTGGAGCCGACGATGCTGAAATCGGTGAAGGTGAGGTAATAGAGAAACGGCGATGGATTGAGCCGGCGCAACGCGCGGTAAAGCGCGAACGCTGGAGCAGTGAACGGCGCCGAAAAGCGCTGGCTCGCAACGACCTGGAAAATGTCTCCGGCGCGGCAATACGCTTTGCAGCGCTCCACAAGCGATCGATAGTCGTCGGGAGCGATATTGGATTGCGGGGCAATCGCCAGCGGCCCGCTGGGTTGCGCTTTGCAGCGCGGGAGCGGCCGCTCCAGTCTGCGTAAGACACGCTCAAGGCGTTGGCGTGCGCGGGCGTAGGCCTGTGCCGCTGACTGGCCCGCACGTACGCGCGCCGGGCTCACAAGCGTCACCTCACCGGAGACGTTGTCGAACACGCAAACCACCGATGGGCGGATCAACAGCGCATCCGGCATGCCCAGCGGGTCGGCAGCCTTGTCCGGCAAGCGCTCGATGAAACGCACGATGTCATAGCCGAGGTAACCGAAAAGACCCGCCGCCATCGGCGGCAGGCCGGACGGCAGCGCAAGTGCAGAACGCGCCAAGAGCCGGCGCAAACTCTGCAAAGGCGCCTCACGCTGCTGCCGGAAGGCGCTCTCTGCAAAGCCGCGGCGGCTGATCCAGGCGCGTCCATCCTTCACACGCCAAACCAGATCGGGTTGCAGTCCGACGATGGAATAGCGGCCGCGAAAGTCCCCGCCTTGCACGCTTTCCAAGAGAAACGCGCCGGGGTGCTCTGGGCCGAGCTTCAGCAACGCCGAAACTGGCGTCTCCAGATCGTTGATGCGGCTTGTCCACACAAGCCCGCCGCCGTCCGCATACGCCGCCGCGAATTCCTCCGGGCTCGGAGACATCGCGCCAGCGAATGCGGTCATGGAGCGGCGTCGTCGCTGGCGCCTTGCTGCGGGAAGACCTGGTTCAGCAGCTGTTCGTTCCTGCGCACCCGCGTGCCCGACAGGATCTCGCTCTGAATCGCCTGCGCAAAGCTCTGCGAAAGCCCTTGCTGCATTTGCCCGCGCAATTCTTCGACCGCTTGCGGCTGTGTTGCCGGGTCGGTGCGGTTGATCTGCTCCACTTGCGCCACCAGCACCGCGCCGCCGTCGGCGCGGATGTCGCTGACTACATCGCCTTGGGCGGCGGCAAAAATCTGAGGCGCCAAACCCGCCGCCGGAATCTGACCGGCCAATCGCCGATCAATCGGACGGGAGGGGACAACGACATTGAATCCATGCGCGCGCGCGGCTGCCGCGAAGGCTTGTCCAGCGCGCACCGCTTCCATCATGTTGTCGGCCATTTCGCGCATGCGTCGACCGCGTTCCCGCGTGATCCACACTTCGGTCAGCGTCTCGCGGACCTCATCGAGGGGCCGCACGGTCGCCGGCGTCACTCGATTCACGGCGACAATGACGTCCGCATTACCAACAGGGATAAAGTCGCTGGCTTCGCCTTCGGGCGTTTGGAAGGCGGTGCGCAACAGCTCTTGCTCATCGGCGATAGCCTCGACGGTCTCACCGGCCGGCGTGCGCCCCTGCACCTCGACGGCGGGCACGGTCACCACCCTGAGGCCATGCTGCCGCGCCGCGTCAGCCACCGGCGTCCCGGCCGCTCGAGCGTCCTCGAATGCGCTTACAGCCTCGCCCAGCAGATCGGTCGCGGCATCGGCGGCGATGGCCTGACGCAGCTCATCGCGCATCGCCTCGAACTCGGGCTGAACTGCGGGCGTAACGGAGACAAGCTGCACAACAATCCACGGCGACAATTCACCGCGCACGGCGCGCGCTTGCCCCGGCTGCATCGAGAATACGGCGTCGGCGACGCCGCGATCCGGCACTTCATTACGCGTCTGTTCCTCTCCGCGCATCATCTGGACGCCGAGCGCTGCAGCTACTGCCTGCGCCGTCTCGCCGCGCGCCAGACGCGCCGCCGCATCGTTTGCCTGCTGTTGGTTCTCCGCGGAGAGCCGCACATAGCTGCGCCGCTCAGGACGGGTCAGCATCGCGCGCCGCGCGTCGAACTCTTCGCGCAGCTGCGTATCCGGCACGTCGACGCGTGCGACGAAATCGGCGGGATCAGCGTAGACCAGCGTGAGTTCGCGGAACTCCGGCACGCGCAACCGCTCCTGGTTCTCTTCATAGAAGGCCTGCAACTGCGCTTCGTTCGGCGGTGGGATGGCGCCCACGGCCGAGGCCGGCGCTTCGGCTATGCTCACGACACGCTGCTCGGTCTCGTAGGTGAAGGCGATCGCGCCGAAGCTCGACGGCGCGCGCGCGCCCGCCACCAGCGCCTCCATCAGCATCTGCGTTGTAAGATCGCCGCGCACGTCCTCGATGAACTCGGCGTCGCTGTAGCGCAGCTGCTGCAGGAAGGCGTCGTAGGCGGCCTGGTCGAATTGGCCCGTGACTGGATTTGTGACAGCGGGGATTTCGCGGATCCTTTGCGCCACAGTGGCGTCGCCGGCGCTCACGCCGAGGTCTTCGGCGTAATCGTACATCGCATAACGGGCGATCATGTTTTCTAACAGCTGGCGGTGGATGCCTGCTTCAATCGCCTCCGACTGGGTGATGTCGTTTCCCTGATTGCGCTCCTGCCGGAGCGTCAGGTCCAGTTCACGGGTAAGTTGCGGCGGGCGAATGTTGCGATCGCCAACCTTGACGAGGTCCTGGGCGCCGACGCCGCTGAAGACGTCCTGGATGCCCCAGATCGCGAAGGCGATGACGAGAACGAACAGCAGCACGTACGCAAGAGGGCTGCGCGCGAAAGACCGCATTTGTGCGAGCATGGAAACATCCGAT